>JAPLKD010000115.1 GCA_026388245.1 Pseudomonadota bacterium
GCTCTTTATATGTGAGTGAACCTTTGGCCCCAGTGTTGACATATAGAGATGAATAAGAAGATAGAAGACAAACATGTAAGCTGCGGCAACGTGGATTGCATCGAGAATCCGTAACCCCCCAATGGCCCTGATCCACGAAAAGAAATAGAGGATATCGCTGAAGAGAATCCCTGTAATGGTAATGACAGGAACACATATAAACATGACAGAGAGGTAGGCAAGTTTCTGTAAGGCATTAAATCTGTTTTCAGGAGTGGGTGTAAATGGGTTGTCCCCTCCTTTAAAGATGGAAAACGAATAGTAGAGGGCCTGTTGCGGCATATTTCTGATATCGTTAAGGCGGAAGCGGTAATGTTTCTTAAATCCGCCGGTACATATATGAAAAAAGATCCAGAAAACAAAAGATACTGCCAATGCAAAGCCAAAATACTTGTGAAGCAGGACTACAAAACCATAACTCTCAAAAATGTGGATATCAGGAATTCTTAATTGGATACCGGTCACGATGAGCACAAAGACAATGAAGGCATTAATCCAATGCCATATCCTCAACGGGAGAGGATGGAGGTATATATTACTCATTTTCTTACCATAATCCTTAACATTACATGAATGACGATGCCGGCCAATATTGCTGCTGAAACCAGAAGCCCGATGAGGTCAAGCAACTTAAACCCGAACTCATTGATGATATCTCCTTTCCCCCCCTGTGTTGTTTTGAAAAATTGATATCTCCTTTCCCCCCCTGTGTTGTTTTGAAAAATTCCTTAAAGTCTTTTACTTTTATCTTTTTTTCACCTAACAAACATATGTCGATAAACAGCGATGTAGGAAGCGCCGACAATATTGTTCTTTTAACCGGAATATAGGTATGACCGTCCTTTCCGGGGATTGCAAGATACATGGATTCATAAAATGGGGCATTCTCTGAGTGGCAGGAAGCGCAAACCTTCTGTTTACGGCTTTTTTCTGAATAGGTATGATAGACTTTGGTAACAACGATGGAACTATCGAGAAAAATGTCTTTTTGGAGTTTTTCTGAAAGACCGGTAAAGAAACCAGTCAACTCCTTATAGGAGATGACCCCATCACCGTCCCGGTCAATTATAGATTCGATTTCTTTTTTGTCCCCCAGTGCTTTTTCGATATCATTGTATGTGAGTTCAAGCTTTTTGTTGCCTTCTTTTGTCTTGAGATAAAAGACCATGCTCTTTGTTGAACCGGGGCTGTGGCAGGTGGAACATTCGAGGTAATTGAAATGGAGCAGGGTGTTGGGCAACCAGCTATGTTTTGCGAGATAATCCTTGTGACAACGCGAGCAAACGGCTATTCTTTCCCGTGAATCAAGCCCTTTGTAAGGTGTCAGGCCATGCGGATTATGGCAATCGGTACATCTGACTGCACCTTTTTTTGCATGAGAGGTACCTTTATACACTCCGTACAACTCTTCATGGCAGGAGATGCATACGCTGTCGTCGATCTGTTTTTGTGAGATGTGACAATCGATGCAACTCACACCTTTTTTCCCATGGACAGTCTTTTTAAACGTCTCTCTGGAAGGCAATTTAGAGATAAAAATCCTCCTCTCCATGGGAATGTTATACGATGATGCCTTCTCTGAAATAATCAGACTTGCATTGCTGAATTGTGCTTTTCCGGTGTGACAGTCATCACAGGAGACATGTTTGCCTTTTACCGAATGAACATCGGATGTGATCGTGTATTTTTTGTGTATTGCGTATTTGTTTTTTGTAAGTAATCCCTGGAGGCTATCCCATTCTGCCCTGTCAATGACATTGTTTCCGTCAAGGTCAATTTCACCTCTTTTTATTCCAAATCCTTTTTTTACCTTTACTTCGACAGAGATGTTACTTTGTTGTATCTCCCCGTGGCAGGCAAGGCATTCAAGATGCCCTGAATGTTTTTCTTTAGAGGGGAGAGATGCGTGTGACACTGAACTGTGGCAGGAGACACACGTTCCCCTGCCGGCTGTTATAAAATGTGTATTATGACAATCCTTGCATGCAATATTCTTTTTTGAGTGTATACTTTTGGAATAACGCCCGGCGGTTTCGTTATGACACTTGTTGCATGATGGTTTCTCAAGTTTTTCTTCGTGCGGGATGGAGCTTATACTACTATGGCAATCAACGCATGCAGCTTTCCCGTGTTTGTACTCCTTGTATTTATCGTGGCACCCGAGACATTCATCTGACGTTATTGCCCCGTGTAGAGTCAAAGGGAAAAGAAGCATAAGGATAATAATGGCGATCATCAGGTTAATGGTACTAACAAAGCAAATAATTGTAAATAGAAACAAGCATCTATTGTAAGCGTTGACTATTATATACAATGGTGATAGCTTGTTTTAAAGTTATTGCCATGCAGTTACTCAACGGTCATGAACCATCAGCCATAAAAAAGGCCATTCAGCTTTTAAAAGATGGTGATATTGTTGCATTTCCCACGGAAACGGTGTATGGCCTTGGTGCGGATGTCTTTAATCCCTATGCGGTTGCAAAGATCTTTGAGGCAAAAAAGCGCCCGAGATTTGACCCGCTCATTGTACACATAGGCGAAAAGGAGTGGCTTTTTGACCTGGCTGAGTATGTCCCGCCAGAGGCAGAAAGGTTGATTGATGCCTTCTGGCCGGGGCCCCTGACAATCATTCTTAAAAAGAAGGATATTGTGCCCGATATAGTGACTGCGGGTCTTCAGACTGTAGGTATAAGAATGCCATCCCACCCGGTTGCATTGAACCTGCTCCGCGGGTTTAAAAGACCAATCGCTGCACCGAGTGCCAACCCTTTCGGGTATGTGAGCCCCACAAAGGCAAGCCATGTCGTAAAGATGCTGGGAGACAGGTTGCCACTCATTTTAGATGGCGGGAATAGTGTTTTCGGGATAGAATCCACAATAATCTCAATAAGGGAAGACGGGATTTATATCCACAGGCACGGGGCGATCAGCGTTGAAGACCTTTATAAGATAGCCGTGCCTATACATGAGAAGGTGGAGGACGGGATATGCGAATCTCCCGGAGAACTGCCATATCACTATGCGCCTGCGAAACCCCTGAAGATTATCAATGCAATTGATGAAATTGTTTGCGAGCAGTCATCGTTCCTTGCCTTTCAGATGCCCCCGGTGAAGCCAAAATCAAAGTTTATCAAAGTGCTTTCCGAAAAAGGGGACATGCGGGAGGCAGCGGCGAACTTTTTTTCATTCCTTATCGAATTAGATCATGAAGGTGTTGAAATAATTTACGCCGAAAAGGTGCCGGAGGTAGGTCTCGGCAAAGCTATGATGGACAGGCTCAGGAAGGCATCTAAAAAATACTCGCATACAACCCGTTGATAATTTAGGTTATTTATGGTAACCTAATGGTTGTGAAAAAGGTATATTTAAGAGGGGGTGGATACAGAGAATGCTTGAAAACATTAGAGATTTTTATCGCAACGTTTCTCGGCAGAATAACTATTTACTAAACGTTATCAATACGTTAGAAGATGAAGCCTACAACTTATACACAACTTATCCACAGAAATTGTGGAAAACTATGAAAAAGCCTTTATTTTTAAAAGCATTTTTTGTTTTGTTATGTGTAGCGCTCCTCTTCTCCTGCAGCTCATCCAAAAATGCAAAAAAAGGACATCCTGCCCTGGATAATGCTGTCATTTCAATGACTGGAGATGAAGTGAGAAAAAAACTTGGAGAACCTGACATGGTAAGCAAAACACCGGAGAATAAGATTATCTGGACATACGTGCCGTCATGGAAAATCCTGCCCGATAATAAGAACACTATCTACATTGAATTTGAAGATGGTAAGGTTGTAAAAATCATTAAAGCAAGGTGAGACTTATGATATGTGAGAAATGTGGACAAGAGTGTGAGAGTATTGTATGCGGTCATTGCGGCCAGACTATCATAAAATTAGGCCCATATTGTTATGCTTGTGGAAAAACGATTGATAGTGAAATGGAAAATGTCGATCAGAAAGAAGAAACCGGCGAAGAGATTGATTTTTCGGAGAGGATTCTGTGCAGCGACGGTGCCTGCATAGGTATCGTAGAAAAAGGGGTTTGCAAGATATGTGGAAAACCGTATGTGCCGGAGCCGTAGCAAAATATTTCTTCCAGATAAAATATGGGTATATTCGATAAGATAAAAAACGGTTTAGCCCGTACACGGGACCAATTGGCAACGAAGATAGAATGGGCCGTGAAGGGGCAACCTGTTGATGAAGATGCCTTTGATGAAATAGAAGAGGCCTTGATTCTCTCCGATGCGGGCATTGAGACAACGGAAATCCTCGTAGGCGCTTTGAAGGAAAGATGGAAAAGGGGACAGATAAAGACCACTGATGATATAAAGAGTTTTATGATCGAAGAGGTCGGGAACCTTCTCATGCCTGTTGAAGCGCCCATGGTGATAAATAAACACAAACCCTTCGTCCTGCTTACCCTCGGTGTCAATGGTGTCGGTAAAACAACAACCATTGCAAAGATTGCGAGAACATATAAGGAATCCGGGAAAAGTGTTTTGCTGGGCGCCTGTGATACTTTCAGGGCTGCAGCGGTAGAACAGCTTGAGGAATGGGCAAAGAGGCTCAGCATCGATGTGGTAAAACACAAAGAGGGTTCAGACCCCGCTGCAGTTGCCTATGATGCCACAAAGGCTGCAAAGGCGAGAGGGATAGATGTGCTCATCCTCGATACTGCCGGCAGACTGCATACGAAAGCCAATCTTATGGAGGAGATGAAAAAGATAAAGCGTGTTGTGGGGAAGGAGATGGACGGCGCACCCCATGAGACCCTGCTCATTGTAGATGCAACGAACGGGCAGAATGTCATTGCCCAGGCCAGGACATTCAATGAAGCGTTGAATATTACAGGTATTGTCATAACTAAGCTCGATGGAACGGCAAAAGGTGGTTTTATCCTTCCTATTGCCCATCTCTTAAAGATACCGATAAGATATGTTGGTGTGGGAGAGCAATTCGACGACTTGATTCCCTTCAGTGCAAAGGATTTTTCAAAAGCCCTGTTCGAATAAAACCTGCTCACGGCCTAAAACGAAGGCAGTGAATATCCGTTAGTGTAAGATTTAATCCCGCTTTATGCGGGGCATAGTGAACAGTTAAAGACATTTTATTAAGCTCATTGCTCCTTTTCCCTTTTTCCCTTCCCCTCTCTGCTCCACGCTCTACGCCTGTCCTCACGTAGCGGGGGCTCCGCTCATCCCCCCATGGATCAGGCAAAGGGGATACTCTCCTTCATTCAGGCAAAACTCCCGGATAAGGGGTATGATGTGGATGGAGTGATGAGCGATTTGGTGATGTATAACCGGAGGCGTGAAGATACTCCTGAAGCATTTGCGTCCAATGTGGACGCAATTATGGAAATCTCCGGAAAGGCTTATACTTCCTTGTTCCGCACGTTATCACTCTTAAAACTTCCTCCTGAAATTCAGGTGGCTATCAGGGCAGGAACACTCCCTGTTTCTCAAGGTTATCTCTTTGCCGCGAACCTCGATTGTCCGGATCGCGATAAGATTTTCGAGGCTGTCTTGAAAACACCTGTAACCTATCTCGCACTTGAGAAATTGCTTACAGCATGGAAGAAACCCAAACCGGACCCTGGCAAAACAAAGCTCATACCCATGAAGAAGCAGATTGAAAGCTTACGATCCGTAGAATCACGCATTGAGACGGGTATCGCAAAATACACGAGACCCGACCTTCAGACACTTCTTGATGAGCTGCATGTTTTCTGTGCTTTAGTGGAACTGCGGATACCGATTGCCCCTGAACCTCCGCCGGAGAAGAAAAAGCCACCACAGGTGTAAAAAATGAGGGTTCAAGGGGTCGAGGGGGAAAACAGGTGAGCGGGTAGCCGCAGGCCTGCCCTGCTATGGCGCTGTTGCAGTTCTTGGCCAGGGCTTCAGCCTGCGTGGAAGGGAAGAGCAAAACCGCGAATTGATATAAAACACCCCAAAAATAAAGGGAACTCTGTTTCCGTTGCTGTTGAGCACTCCTTCCTGCTATACGTAACAAAAGTTATTGACCATTAAACCGTTAAGGGTCATTATTTAACCTGCTTTTTCTCCAAATAAAAGGAGGAAGAAAATGATCCAGACAAATGTAATTGGCAATGGACAAAGCAGTAACGGATTAGAAACAGAACAGCCCAACCATAATACACGAACCCCCATCAACCGTATCCTCATGA
>JAPLKD010000062.1 GCA_026388245.1 Pseudomonadota bacterium
ATGTCTTGCCTACAAAGAAAAAGCCTTGTCAGCCGAATAACTGACAGGGTTTTTTATTTCACAGGTCCCAGGTATTTGTCCAGCCAGGCCAGAGTCTCCTTGACATCCCTGTAAGCGAAGGCAGGATAGGGGCCATCGTAATTGGTGGACTGAATCCCGTCTCCATCCTTGAAGAGACAGGTGTACGGGCATACTCCCGGGCCCTTGCCGGGCTTATTGACTTTAAGAGGCTCTTTAGCTTTGAAGAAATAGAGGGCAGAATCAGGAAATTCTTGTAATCTTTTCTTAGGGGATGGGCGATGAAACCACTCATTAATGCGAGCACCGGTCTCAATGGCCTCGATGAAGTGCTTGACGGCCTGCGCATTGGCGACAATGTTGTGTGGCAGGTTGATAAAATCGAGGATTACCTTCATTATGTGAACCCCTATGTTGAAAAGGCGCTGAAAGACGGAAGGAAGATCGTTTACGTAAGGTTTGCCGACCACAGGGAACTTGTCAAAGAAGCCGGTAATATAACCACGTATAACCTGGATGCCCATAGCGGATTCGAAGCATTTACCACCCAGGTATACAACATTGCAACGCAGGAAGGGGAAAATGCATTTTATGTCTTTGACTGTCTTTCCTACCTGCTTTCAGCATGGGCAACGGATTTGATGATCGGTAATTTTTTTGTCATTGTATGCCCTTACCTTTTTGAGCTGGACACCATCGCATACTTTTCTCTGTTACGGCACAACCACTCATTCAAAACAATTGCCCGTATCCGGGAGACAACCCAGTTGCTGTTGGAAGCATATAGTCGCGAAGGAAGTCATTACATACACCCACTGAAGGTCTGGAACCGCTATTCTCCCACCATGTTTCTCCCCCACCTTGAAGAGGAAGGCCTGTTTATACCTATTACTGACAGTGTTGATGCAACACAACTTTTTTCAGATATATCCAGAAAAGAGATGAAAAGTGTGCGGCGCCAATTAGACTACTGGGACAAGCTCTTCCTAAGGGCGGAAGACCTTCTGAAGCAACCTGCTGATAAAGACGAAATACATGAAATGGTTGATACTCTCTGCCGGATCATGATCGGCAGGGAAAACAGGATACTCTCTCTGGCAAAGGAGAATTTTTCACTGGATGATCTGTTAAAGATAAAATCGAGGATGATTGGAACAGGGTTCATTGGTGGCAAAACAGTAGGCATGCTGCTTGCCAGAAAGATTTTATATGGAGACGATATCCTGAACTGGCATGACTATCTTGAACACCACGATTCCTTTTATGTCGGTTCCGATATCTTTTATACATACATCGTTCAGAACGGTCTGTGGAAATCGAGGATGGAGCAGAAAACAAAGGAGGGCTATTTTGACGCTGCTATTCCGTTACGTGAAAAGATGCTTAAAGGCGTATTTCCCGATGAAATTAAAGAACAGTTTCAGCAATTAATCGAGTATTTTGGCCAATCCCCCATTATCGTGCGCTCCAGCAGCCTCCTTGAGGACGCATTTGGAAATGCCTTTGCAGGGAAATACGAAAGCATTTTCCTCACAAATCAGGGCCCACCGGAGAAACGCTATACAGATTTTGTTGAATGCGTCAGGAGGATTTTCACAAGCTCCATGGATGAAGATGCCCTCACCTACCGTCTGCAGAGAGGACTCGACCAGCAGGACGAACAGATGGCCTTGCTTATCCAGCGTGTTTCCGGCTCCTACAGGAAACACTTTTATTTTCCTGATCTTGCAGGCGTTGGTGTCTCCTACAATACCTTCGTGTGGAAAGAGGGAATGGATCCGAAGGCAGGCATGCTCAGAATGGTCCTCGGGCTTGGAACAAGGGCTGTAAATCGTGTCGAGAACGATTATCCCCGCATTGTCGCCCTCGATAATCCATTGATCAGCCCTCATGGCAGTATGGAAGACGCGAGAAGGTTTTCTCAGCACGACGTGGACGTGCTTAATATAAAAAACAATAGACTGAAAACGGTCTCTTTCCTGAAGGAGATTGCCCCGGGATTTGGTAAAAAAATGGAGCTCTTTGGCGTAAGGGACCATGAAACATCGGAAACAATGAGGGCCCTGGGGATGAAAGAACAGGAGGCATGGGTGCTTACCTTTGATAGCCTGTTTTCCCGTACTTCTTTTGCAGGTGTTATGCACAGGATGCTCAAAAGGCTTGAAAGTGTTTATCATTATCCCGTAGAAATAGAATTCACGGTTAATTTTACGCGCTACCATGACTATAAGATTAACCTTTTGCAGTGCAGGCCTCTCCAGACTAAAGGAGAAATTAGGAAAATGGATATTCCTGCGAATCTCGACAAGGACAAGATCCTCTTTCAGTCAGAAGGTCATTTTATGGGAGGAAGTATCTCGCAGCCGGTAAAAAGAATTATCTATGTAGTCCCTGAACGCTATATCAGTCTGCCCCTGTCACAGAAATATGATATTGCGAGGCTGATCGGGAAGCTGAACAAGCTTATTTCTGACAGAGAAAATATGCAGACCATGCTGCTGGGTCCCGGGAGGTGGGGCACAACTACACCATCCTTAGGGGTGCCTGTACGGTTTTCTGAGATCAACAACATATCGATAATGGGCGAGATAGCATATACAAAGAACAATCTTATGCCCGAGCTTTCTTATGGAACACATTTTTTTCAGGACCTGGTCGAAACAGACATTTTTTATGTAGCGCTTTTCCCCGATAATGAGCATGTCATCTTCAACAATGACCTGCTGGATAGTTTTCCTGAGATATCTGACAGGCTGTTACCCGCATACGATAAGTACAGGGATGTTGTCAGGGTATTTGATGTATCAGAAAATCATTTAAGGATTATTGGAGATATACAGTCTCAAAAATTGGTCTGTTTTATTGATAGATAAAAGAACTTACCGCCTCATTAAAACTCGATAGCTTAGAATACTCATATAATGTTGACATTGCATGAGTTTCTGTAGAAATTCCAGATTCTTCAACCGCGGCAACGGGATTAAGACCGCCGGCAACGATCATGCCTACCTTGTCAACTCCTACCGGAATGTCCAGCAGTGGTTGGTTTGGTTTACCAAATATGATTTTTCCACCAAGCGCCTTTTTCGACAGCTTATCTCTTAGTGTTTCTGCCTCATTAATACTCACTACGGGAATTTCCCTGAAGCTTGCAAGGATTTTCCCTGATTTCTGTTTTATCGCACCGATAACGTCTGTCATACCGCTTTTAATAAAAATTTCCAACGGGTCAACAGAGGAACCCTCATAACTTATCAGGGACGTGAAACGCTTGGGGTTACCGTCTTCAACTTCAATAACCCCTCCGTATTTTGAGGTAACAGATATGCCGGCCTTGAGGAATATCCCGTTCAACGTGATGCTGCATATCGTTCCAATACCCACGGTCCCCCGCGGCACAATGACATCTCCGATCCTTCCACCGCCTTTCTCAATAATGATCCTGTTGCTCATGGCATATGGAGAATCGAAGATATCAGCCATTATGCGCAGTGCTTCACGCAGCTTTTTCTCGTGAAAAAAGGATATATTTAAGATAATGTTCCCCCTTAAAGTGTCAACACTGAAATCGGTCAGGAATGAAAGGCTGTCTATTTTGCTTATAACAAAATTTACCCTTTCTGAAACAAAGGCATGATTCAGCTCTTGCTTCCCGTTTTCAGTAATGGTTCTCCCTCTCTTTCCCAGAACCTGTGTGAATCCGCTCTCGTCCATCAGCTTCAGATAATAGCGGACCGTTCTTTCGGAGAGTTCAATCCCGTGTGACAGCAGTTGTTTTGACAGTTCTGCGGAACCAACTGCGCCCTGTTGTTTATCAAGTACCCTTAGGAGGGTAAACATTATCTTATTCATGTTAATTTATTACACAATCCCGTATGCGAGCATTGCCTTTGCAACTTTCAGAAACCCTGCAATGTTCGCCCCGGCAACATAGTCGCCCTTCTTCCCGTAGGTTGCAGCGGCTTCAAGAGATGCCTTGTGTATGCTCTTCATAATATTCAAAAGCATTTTATCAACTTCTTCGCGTGACCATGACAGCTTGAGGCTGTTCTGGCTCATCTCAAGTCCGGACACGGAAACACCGCCTGCATTGGCTGCCTTGCCGGGTCCAAAAAGGATATTGTTATCCTGAAATACCTTTACCGCCTCGGGGGTTGAAGGCATGTTGGCGCCCTCTGCAACGCAGAAACAACCGTTCTTCACGAGGGCTTCCGCACTTGGTTCATCGATCTCGTTCTGGGTAGCACATGGCAGTGCTATATCTACCTTGATCCCCTGCTCCCCGATAACATCCCATACGCTATCGCCAAGATAGCAAACCGCACCGCCATACTGGTCAGAATATTCTTTTATCCTCCCTCTCCTTACGTTCTTCAACTCTTTCACAAATTCAGCTTTTTCTCCATATATGCCTTCCTCGTCAACCACTGTAGCATTGGAGTCACATAACATGATGACTTTCCCGCCAAGCTGGTTTACCTTTTCTATGGCAAACTGGGCAACATTTCCAGACCCGCTGACTGCGACGGTCTTGCCTTTGAAATCCATTCCCCGGGTTGCCAACATCTCTGCGGCAAAGTAAACTGCACCGTATCCTGTAGCCTCAGGCCTTATAAGACTGCCTCCATACTCAATGCCCTTACCCGTCAAGACCCCTGTATGCTCATTGACAATCTTTTTATAATATCCGAACATATACCCGATTTCCCGTCCTCCTACACCAATGTCACCGGCAGGCACATCTGTTTCCGGCCCAATATGCCTGAATAGTTCTCTGGTAAATGCATGGCAGAATCTCATTACCTCGTCATCAGTTTTTCCCTTTGGATCAAAATCAGACCCGCCCTTTGCTCCGCCCATAGGCAGTGTCGTAAGGGAATTTTTGAATATCTGCTCAAAACCGAGAAATTTCAGAATACTCAGGTTTACGGAAGGGTGGAAACGTAACCCTCCCTTGTAGGGTCCGATGGCATCATTAAATTGAATACGGAAGCCTCTGTTTACCTGCACCTCGCCTCTGTCATCAACCCATGGCACCCTGAATATGATTGTCCTGTCAGGCTCAACAATACGTTCATATATCTTTGCCTTCACAAATTCAGGATGTTTTTTCACTGTAGGCTCAAGCGATTCCATCACCTCTTTTACCGCCTGATGGAATTCCGGTTCATTCGGATCTCTTTGTATAACTTTTCCAATCACATCCTTGATGATAGACATTGTGTTTCCTCCTTATGTTTTAAAATTTAGACGTGGCGCAATCTCTTCAGGTAGTGTCTCAATAGATGAAATTTCTCACGCAATGTTAGGGCATTGTGATCCATTTCCCATTCTCCCTCCGCATCATCCAAAACCTTCATTGCCTTTTCTATCAGGCTGGCCTCTTCAGTGCTACCCAGCTCCTCCATTGGGGCTTCCTCGATAAAGGTACGATATGGCATCCTTCCTGACGCTTTAAACATTATTACTTTGCCTGAAGCTTGCATGTATCACCTCGAAAGAGTCATATGACTAAGTTCATAAGTAAAACCTGAAATACCCATGATGAACAATCAGGCGAGACCTAATATTCGTATAGGGGAAAATACTAATATTCGTATAGGGGAAAATATGGTATTAGTGTGTAAATGCTTGCTATTTGCTTTCTACCCAGTGTAAGGCGTGCTTCATTAATTCTGTAGCATTTTTTAATTTCAATTTTTCCTTTATGTTCGCACGGTAAGATTCTACCGTCTTGATGCTTAAATGCAGTTCCTGGGCAATCTGGCTTGTTCCGTACCCCTGCCCTATGAGCTGGAAGACCTCTAATTCACGGTCACTCAGTGCTTCAACAGGGGAAGATGAGATTTCGGTTTTGCCGTCAATGAACCTCTTCACGATATTTTCGCTGACCCGTTCGCTGATATAAAGGTCACCCTTCAGGACCCTCCGTATTGCTTCCATCATTCTTTCTATTGCTTCCTGTTTCATGATATAACCGCGTGCACCAGCACGGAGAGCCCGTTCGGCAAAGATTGACTCGTCATGCATGGATACCACGAGAACCGGTAAGCTGTTGTAACGAATCTTCATTGTTTTTATGAGCTCTATTCCATCCACACCTTGCAGTGATATATCGACGATGGCTAAATCGGGTTTTATCTTTTTTAGTACCTCAAGGGCGCCATGTGCGCTCTCTGCTTCGCCACACACTACAAGGTCGTTTTCCTGATTTATAAGTTGAGTAAGTCCTTTTCTGACAATGGGGTGGTCATCCACGATAAATATCTTGTGTTTCTGCTTCTGCGTAGAGGTATCTTTTTTTATCATTTTCTCTCCCCCTCTTGTGTTTTCTCCCTGTTTTGAAATGAACAGGTAACAACAGTGCCACCATTTATGTCACTCCTTATGTCAAGAGAAGCGCCGATCATGCCTGCCCTGTGTTTCATGATGCTTAAGCCCATACCTTTTTTGCCTTTTGTGCCTCTCCGGAAACCAAGACCGCTGTTTCTAACGGCGAGAAAAGCAGTCCCGTTCATGCTACCCAGATGAATGACAATCTCAGTTGCCTTCCCATGTTTCATGGCATTGTTTACTGCCTCCTGGACGATACGGTAAAGATGGATAGCCATCATATTATCATGAATGAGGACAGGGTGATCACATTTAAAACGGCATGAGATGCCGAACATTTTTTCCACGTTACGGGCAAGCTCCGATAACGCTGTCATGAGCCCGTCTGCTTCAAGTCGTACAGGATAGAGTCCCCTGGCAAACCCCTTTGTTTGTGTGATGGCGTCATCGATGAGTGATACCATCTCTCCCGCATCATTTGCCTCTTCGAAAAATTTTGTTGTGAGCTTACGCTGGAGAACCTTACCAAGGAATGCAACCCCGGCAAGTTGCTGGCAAAGACTATCGTGGAGGTCCTGGCCTATCCTTTGCTGTTCCCAGTCGCTTATTTGAAGGACCTGCTTCTCCAATCTCCTCCGTTCTGTAATATCGCGGATAATCCCGAGGATTTCATCTTCACCGCTCATGGTTATCAATACTTCATAATGATAAAAGATGTCTTTCCTCACAATAAGATACTCGAAAGTCTGCGTTTCCCCTGTCTGCAAGGTCTGTGAGACATATTCCATCCCCTGTTGCACAATTTCCTTTGATATTGCCTTGTATTGTTGAGGCAACTCAAAAACGTTTTTACCAATAAATGTGTTTGAACGAAATCGTTTTCCAAAGACCTTCCCTTTTTTAAAGTCGAGAATGGTACCCTTATTATCAACCCTGAATATCGTATCCGGGATTGCATTGAGCAAGGCCTTGTTTCTTACCATGCTCTCTCTCAGGGCATCTTCAGCTATCTTCCGTTCAACAATTTCCCCGATACGTTTTGCGATGACATTGACAAGGCTTCTCTCTTCTTTAAGGAAAGGTCCCTCGTCACATGCAGGTCTTTCTTCAAGATAATATACGTTTAATGAGCCGGTTTTTTTACCTTTTACAAAAATTGCTGCAGATTGTCCCCACTGCGATTCTCTGAAATTCTCTGTTGCAAAAACCTCACGTCCCAGAATAATCCTTGCACAGGTAACTGAGGGGTATTGCCAGGCAGGGGGAATAATGTCTGCAATACCTCGAAGGATGTTTTCTAACGATATTTTGCGTTTTTGAACAAGGCTGGACATTGCATAAAGGCAGTTGAGTTCCTTAACCCTCTCTCCCAAAGCATGCGTTCTTTTCTGAAGCGCCTCTTTTATGTGTCTGTGCGTTTTTTCTGATGTTTTTAATTGTGCAATTTCATCATGCAGGCGGGCCAACTCTTTTATGAGTTGATCCCTGTCTTTCCCCTGATATTTCTCTAAAACATCCCTCATCGTTCTTTATTATCTCAAATAAATATCCGTTTTCAAACAAGAATAATATGAGCCTCTTGCAAGAGGCCAATTAGACAAAAACGCATTCCGGTCTTAAATGGTTGACGCAAGGGGTGCAGGGCGGCCCTCATGCCCCGGAAAAAAAACAAAAACGCTTGACACTTTTGTCCCCAATGTTATGATACATAACAACATAGAGACTTCAGAAGACAGAGGTCAGAAGTTGGTAGTCGCAGGCTTTAGCCTGCGTGATAGTGAAAAAAGCAGCGGTGGAGAGACATGGTTACAACGATGAATTTATCGCTGATATCGGTCTTTTTATCGTTGTAATCATCCTTTAGGAGGAAATAATATGGCGACTACGAAGACGAGTGTAAATCCTGAATTTTTGTACATTCCCATAGGAAATATCGTCGTGTTGGAACAGGTCAGATCGAATATTAATATAGAATCAGACTCATTCAAATCACTCATGCAATCAATCAAAGACAAAGGCATCTTAGAGCCTCTCCTTGTAACGGGACCGGTCGGCGACTCATACACGCTCATCTGCGGTGAGAGACGTCTGGAAGCAGCCCGGCAACTCGAACTTGAATTTGTACCGGTGCGGATCATAGAAGCAGGTAAGGAATCAGGCGAGACCATAGCCCTTCAACTGACAGAAAATCTCCAGAGAGAAGACTTAAATCCCATGGATCAGGCAAGGGGGATATTGGCATTTGTTCAGGCGAAACACCCGGATAAGGGGTATGATGTGGATGGGGTGATGAGCGAGCTGGTGGTCTACGAGCGGAGACCTGGAGACCAACTTGAGGAAATCCGTGAAACATTTTCACGGATTTCTGAAATCTCCGGAAAGACAATACGGACGCTGTATAACGGACTTTCACTGTTGAAAAATCCTGACGAGATTCAGGCAGCAAT
>JAPLKD010000025.1 GCA_026388245.1 Pseudomonadota bacterium
CTTATTTTGACATTTCCCTTATTGTGAATACGCCGGACAAAAACTTCTTAAAGCCATTTGGTTTGGATGTAACGGTGATACCGGTGCCCATAGAGCGAAAGATCTCTCCCCTGATGGACCTCCGTGTTATTTTGCGCCTCTACAGATTATTTAGAGAAGAAGGTTTTTACGTAGTACATTCCATCATGCCTAAATCGGGTCTTTTGTCTATGCTTGCTGCGTTTTTTGCACGTGTCCCTGTAAGGATTCATACTTTCACAGGCCAGGTCTGGGCAACAAGGAAAGGGTTTATGCGGTGGCTGCTCAAATCCATGGATAAGATTCTGGCGGCCTGTGCAACGCATATACTCGTTGATAGCCATTCTCAGAGAAACTTTCTTATGGACCAGGGCGTGATATCATCTGAAAGATCAGGCGTTATTGCTCATGGTTCCATATGCGGGGTTGATGCAGAAAGGTTTTTACCAAATGCCGAAGCAAGGGATCGAATAAGAAGACAATACGGCATATCGGAATCCGATATCGTTTTTCTGTATCTCGGCAGGCTTAATCGTGACAAAGGATTACTCGATCTTGCCGATTCTTTCTCACAGATCTGCAACACATACAAAAATACCCGTCTTGTCATTGTCGGGCCTGACGAGCAGGGAATGAAGGAACAGATTGAATCAATCTGCACGTCCTGTCTGCAAAAAATACATTTTGAAGATTATACCGATGTGCCCGAACACTTCATTGCAGCAGCGGACGTACTTTGCCTGCCCTCCTATCGGGAGGGCTTCGGGGTTGTCATTATTCAGGCGGCATCCGCGGAGATCCCTTCTATCGGATCCAGGATTTATGGTATAGCCGATACGATTGAGGATGGTATTACGGGATTCTCTTGCCCTTAAAATGAAAAAATTCCTTGATACCCCTGCAACAATAAAACAGATGGGCACGGCGGCTCAAAAGAGGGCACTGGAGTTATACTCAAAAGAAAGGGTTACGAGTGCAATGCTCGATTATTATAAAAAAATTACTGGTATAGCGTGAAGAAGCGAACGAAGAATTTATTTTGAAAAGGTATTTCGATTTTTTCCTGGCATTGGTACTGCTGATATGCTTGTCTCTGCCAATGTTTATTATTGCCTGTGTCGTAAGAATTGCCATGGGCAAACCTGTTTTGTTTGTTCAGCAACGCCCCGGCCGTTATGGAGCGCCTTTTTATCTTTATAAATTCCGTACAATGACTAATGCAAGTAACGATACGGGTGAACCGTTGCCGGACGAGTTGCGAATGACCGTAACTGGCAGGATATTACGCAGATTGAGCCTGGACGAATTACCCCAGTTATTCAATGTACTGAAAGGTGATTTAAGTTTTGTGGGTCCGAGACCTCTTCTCATGGAATATCTGCCGAGATATTCGCCTGAACAGGCGCGTCGCCACGATGTAAAACCAGGCATTACCGGATGGGCGCAGGTGAATGGGCGCAATGCTATTACCTGGGAGGAGAAGTTCAAACTGGATGTGTGGTATGTGGATAATCAGTCACTGTGCCTGGATATCAAAATCCTCTGGATGACTCTATTCTGTGTCCTCACCAGGAAGGATATTACACCGGAGAGAGAAGCGATTATGCCTCGTTTTACTGGCGGCAGTAAATGATAAAGTTAATGAGTGAGAATAACGGAATCTTCTCACAGTTTTGTAACCTTACACCGGATTTGTTGGACTGCGATTTACACATCCACACCGTGGCGACTGATGGAAAGGCATCTGTCAAGGAAGTAATAGTCCATGCCGAAAAAATAGGCCTCAGAAGAATCGCTTTTACTGAACACGTCAGAGCCGATTCGGAATGGTTTTTCAAATTTGCTGATGATGTCCGTGAGCTTGGTCGACAGACGAAAGTAACAGTTCTCGTCGGTTGTGAAGCAAGGATTCTCGATAATAAAGGCACTCTCGACATTACGGACACCATTAGACGAGAATGTGATGTTGTTCTAGGGAGTGTCCATCGTTTCCCCGATTCCACTGGGGGATATCTGGCATTTTCGGAAGTACCCGCACAGGAATTTGCACAGATTGAGTTCGAGTTAGCACTAGGATTTTTAAGGCATGGCCATGGAGATGTGCTTGCCCATCCGGGCGGGATGTCTATCAAATTCGGATATGGGTTTCCCAATGGTTTGCTAAGGCAGTTGATGCGCAAAGCATGCGAACGCGGCATCGCAATTGAGCTGAATAGCTCGTACATTTCAAACATGTACGATTTTTGCTCCCTGGCACGGGAGGAAAATCCGTTGATCTCAATAGGGTCAGATGTTCACAAAATCGATGAACTCGGTCAATGCAGAAACATACTGAAGGAGATCTTATGAAACAACTGACGGTGATGGTAACAGGAGCAGGTGCATTGCTGGGTCAGGGAGTTCTTCGGTGTCTCCGAATGGCACAACGGCCAATTCGGATTATTACTGCTGATCCAGATTACCGGGCTGCTGGACATTGGCTCGGCGATTTAGCGTTCACAATTCCAATGGCTGACGACCCGGAATATCTCGGTGTGGTTGAAATGATACTGGCGCGGGAGAAAGTCGACATTCTATTGATAGGTACTGATGTCGAGTTACCAATATTCAGCAAAGGAAAAACACGTCTCGAAGCAAAATATGGAACCAGAGTTGTTGTTTCATCTCCTCGGGTTGTTGAGATTGCCAACGATAAGCTCATGACTGCCCATTTTCTGGAAGGTGCAGGATTTCCCTTCGCGCTTTCAGCATCTGCTGATGATCGGACAGCAGTTGCAGAACTGGTAAACACTATTGGTTTTCCTCTCATTGCCAAGCCGAAGCAGGGTGCACGATCAGTAGGAGTTGTTGTAGTAAACTCACCAGAGGAGCTATCTCAAGTTATGGGTCGTACTGATCTCGTAGTCCAGGAGTTGCTGCCGGACAACGAAGGTGAATATACGGCCGGTTGTCTCGTGATGCAGCAAAAGTGTGTAGCATCGGTTGTGTTGAGGCGTGATCTCCGGGATGGTAATACTTATCGTGCATACGCGGACACGAGCCGAAGATTTGATGGGGAGATATCGGCAATTGCAGAACATTTAGAGTGCTATGGCCCGTGCAACTTTCAGTTTCGTATAAAGAATGGTCGACCTGTAGTCTTCGAAATAAACGCGCGTTTCAGCGGAACTACGCCTATCCGTGCGATGTTTGGCTTCAATGAGGTCTTAGCTATAGTGGATTATCTTAGCACCGGTATGCCGATTCCTGTGGTTACAATCAAAGAGGGAGCGGTATTACGAGCTTGGTCGGATATTTATGTTGACGCCCTTCAACTGGAGAATTTCAAAATAACGGGATCTCTCGCTACACCCAATTGTACTGAATATCCGTTTAGGTTGTTGTAAAATGGGGATGAAACCGGGGATACGAAAAATAGCGGTGACCGGCGTCTCAGGCATGGTGGGAGGACATATACTTCAATACGCCGCAAGTCAGTGCATTAGTTGTGTTGGAACCTCTCGACATCGGCCGCAATCGCTGCCACCTCTCGCAGAGTGGTACAGTTGGGACTTATGTAAATGGCTCGAAGTGGATGCTCTCGATGCTCTCTTTGGGAATGTTGAAGCACTGCTCCATGTGGGAGCAATGACACCCAGAAAAAACATTACAATTGCGCAGCGTGATATGTTCGACGCGAACGTCCGTTCCTGTTTGTGTTTGGGCCTGTGGGCGCTTCAGAAAAATATTCCAGTCGTTTATTTATCCGGTGCAGTGGTATATGTCGATCCTGAATCTCACCAAATAAAGGAAAATGCACTGTTAGGACATCAGGGAGGGAAACTCGGTGGATTCTACGGTGTGACGAAATTGTTAGGGGAAGAAGTGTTTTCGATTTTGGCAGCGGAGGGATTACGCCTTTGTGTCCTGCGCCCTTCTTCTATTTATGGGACAGGGTTGCCCGACGATCAGATGATTTCCATTTTTTTGAATCGCGCGCTTAAAGGTGAAGACATTGTTATCGATGCACCTCCAGGAAGCCGGGTTAACTTAATACATGCTGCCGATGTTGCCACGGCAATGTTAACCGTGCTTCAACGCGGTGTCGCGGGAACATTTAATATAGCTGCTTCGAAGACGTTTACCATCGTTGAAATTGCTCAAAAAGTACTTCAAATTTTTGGTAAAAGTGGGATTGTGGCCCAGCAAAAAGAGAGCTTGAAAGGCCCTTTCTTGCGATTCGACCTAAACTGTTCTGCAGCAGAAGATGCATTCGGCTTCTCGCCCCGTATTAGTTTGGAAGAAGGTCTGCGCCATATGAGAGATGGCACGTTTGGCATTTAGGAGAGGCAAATATGTCGGTGTGTATTAAAAAGTCTGTATGATAGACGAGATAAAAAAACTGTCGGAAAATAAAAAGGTAATCTTACTGCTCACAGGCCTTACTATTCTGGCGTTTATCGTAAGGCTTTATAGTGTATTGTCAGCGCAAGTGATTACACCTGACGGGATACAATACATTGAAGTTGCCAAAATGATTGCTTCCGGCAGCTTTCAGAAAATATCAACATTCAGTTTTTTTAATCTCTACCCATTTCTGATTGTGGTATTTCAAAAAGTCTTTCATGACTGGGAAATGGCAGGAAGATTGGTTTCAGCCTTATTGAGTTCACTTGCGGTTGTTCCTTTTTTTCTTCTTATCAGGGAACTTATAGGCAACCGTATTGCCTTTATGGCCTCACTCTTTTATATCATCGGTCCACGACTTGTTGAATACTCAAGTGACGTTCTGAGAGAACCTTCCTTCTGGTTTTTTTCGATAACATCCCTCTATTGTGCCTGGAGCGGTATTACCCGTAAGAGATGGATATTTTTAGTATTAGCCAGTCTTTTTGTGGGAATGGCCACGTTTACCCGCTTTGAGGGGGTAGCACTTGTTTTGATTATTCTTCTCTGGATGATCTGGTATTGCCTTGATGGAGGTATGAGTGTAAAAAACCTGTTTGTAATGATGTTTGTATTCATTATTTCCTTTCCGCTTATTGCCTCTCCATTTCTCTTTGCCCTTAAAAACAATTTGGGAAAATGGGAATTTGGACTTGTGGGAGAAAAATTACCCCGTTTAATATTAGTGCGTGATGTGGACCAGGACCTCGAGTTAAAACCGGAACTTATCAATACGATTCCTTCCCATTTCAGAAATTTTTTTGATATGGCCGCAAGACACAAATACGAGATTTATTTTTCAGAGGGGATATATAAATTTGCAAAATCACTCCATGTAATGTTTTTCATACTCTTCCTCTTCGGTGTTATTAAAAGAAAATATATTCCTTATAATAAGGGTGAAATCCCTTTTCTTATCTGGATTCTTGTCTTCTTTCTAAGTATTTACGTATACATGGTTAAAATGTGTTATCTCAGCACGAGACATGGACTTCTTGTGGGAATCCCTGCCCTGGTATGGGCTTCAATCGGTTTTTTCGAATTAAAAGAGAGGATTGCACATCTCTTGAGCAAAGGGTCAAGAACCTTTCTTGATCTCTCAAGGCACACCACGGGATTGCTCCTCATAATGATTCTCATCATCGTACTTCCCAATACACTCGCATCCTCCGGAGGCGATAAAATCGAACTGAAGAAGGCAGGCGTGTATCTGAAAGAGCTCGGGTATTCAAAGGCCAGGTTTGCCGGAGATCACTCACTTTACAGGGTTGCATTTTATGCCGATGCAGAATTTGTAACAATTCCTGTAAGGTCGGACTATAAAACATTTAACCTGTTTGTCAAGGAGAACAAGGCCGACTATGTGATGATTGATGAAAGAACCATCAACACATACATACCTGATTTAAAAGAAAATCTTGACCCGGCAAAATTTGAGAAGGTTTCCCTGCCACAATTAGAAAACTTCCAGGAGTATTCTATAGTGGTATATAAAATAAAGGACAAGCAATAGAAACTAAGGGACTTTCTATGAAAATATTAAATGCCGTTTTTTTGAAGAGCGTTACATCCTATGATAACAAAAAAAGAGAAGATTTGCCCGAGGTCGCATTCATCGGTAGGTCGAATGTGGGAAAATCTTCCATGATTAACAGACTTGTCATGCAGAAGATTGCAAGGACGAGCTCGACTCCCGGGAGAACGAGATCCATAAACTTATATAAAATTGAGTATGAATTTAAAAATGCAAAAAAATCGTTCTTCATCTCTGATTTTCCCGGCTTCGGGTATTCAAAGGTTTCACGTGAGGTGTATCAAGGCTGGCAGGAGATGATTGAACAGTATATACTTCAGAATTCCAACATAAAAAGGCTTATATGGTTATTTGATGGGAGGAGAGACCTCGACGAGCTCGATAACATACTCATGGAGTGGTTGGAAGACAACAGGATACCCTTCTCTTTTGTCATTACTAAAATCGATAAAGCAACCAGGAACGAAACAACCTCGAAAAAGGCGCTGTTTAATAAAATCTTCGGCCCGGAACATGTGTTCATTTTTTCAGCAAAGAGCGGAGACGGACGGAAAGAACTGCTGTCACATATCTTTAATGTGGTAGAGCAATAAACGTTTCTTTAGTTTCTCTCGTTTCTTTAGTTTCTCTGGTTTTTTAGTTTCTCTTGTTGTAATTGCGCGAATCATGGTACGTTAAAACCCAAAGAAAACATTTTAATGCCTTCAACCAAAGAAACCAAATAAACGAAAGAAACCAGACAAACTAACATGTTATCTCAAATCGTTAAGGTTAAATATTGATTTAAACATATAACCTTTTGATTCTATTGCTTCTTTACCACCTTCAAGTCTGTCAAGTATCGCTATGGTGCCTTTTACGTTATAGCCTGCTTTCTCAGTAACATCTATAGCTTTTAGTGATGACCCCCCCGTTGTGACTACATCTTCAAGTATCACAACATTCATTCCCTTCCTTAAGTTCTTCCCGCCTTCCACCCAGAGGTTTGAACCATGACCTTTGGGCTCCTTCCTGATAAAAAATCCCCTCAAATCATCTTTCCGGTTGTAGGCCTCCAATACAACGGCGCACACAAGCGGATCCCCCCCGATACTCACCCCTCCAACGGCATCAATCCCCGGTATATCTTTCGCCATCCCGTACATGATGTTTCCTGCAAGATGCATACCCTCAGGGTTGAGTGTCGTCTCTTTGCAATCAATATAAAATGTGCTCCTCTTGCCGCTCGTAAGTACAAAATCCCCTTCCTCATAAGACAGGTCTTTCAGAATTTTTAATAACCTTTCCCGTTCGCTCATATTCAGTGGGCCCCCTAATAATTTGATAATGAATCAGGATAGTATTTTATAACTTAAAACTCAACACTCAAAATTCAAAACTGCATTCATTACCTTTACAAACAGTTCCATCTGCTCAAGTTTCATGCCCCTTTGTTTCGAGCTTACTTTTAAAAAACCCTATGATATCTTTATCGATAAGGTAAAAGTTTATCTCCTTCAAAGACGTTTCTCTGTTGTCTTTCAGGAATCTCCCGGTTTCGTCTATCATAATCTGTGCACAACTCTCTTTTGGAAAACCAAATATCCCTGCGCTGATAGCAGGCATTGAAATGGTTTTAAAACCCTTTTCTGTTGCGAGATTCAATATGTTTTTAACGGCATTTTTCAACTTGTTCTCTTCATCGCCTTCCCCCCAACGGGGTCCCACGGCGTGGATTACATACTTTGCCTTCAGTTTGCCTGCTGATGTTATTGCGCAATTACCTACAGGCACATACCCGATTTTGTTGCTTTCCTCCTGGATAATGCTGCCGCCTTTTCTCACAATGGCTCCGGCAACACCA
Source organism: Pseudomonadota bacterium (assembly GCA_026388245.1). Classification (GTDB taxonomy): domain Bacteria; phylum Desulfobacterota; class Syntrophorhabdia; order Syntrophorhabdales; family Syntrophorhabdaceae; genus MWEV01. The sequence continues at coordinate 7,821 of JAPLKD010000025.1, forward strand.
CCACCATGCTGGAGATGCGAGTTTGCTGCATTCACGATGGCATCGACGTTGCTTTCCGTCAAATCACCCCTGATGATGCTTACCTCAGTGTCTTCTATTACAATGCTTTTTAATGTCTCCATGGTAGCCTCCCGTAAAAGTATTGTAAAGACTGTTCTATGTTCTACGTTCAATGTTCAATGTTTGAAACCTTGAGCATTGAATCGTTTTCTTCCTTGGTATTTGCTTTTCACCATTGTAATATAACATAAGGAAATGGAAAAGGAAAAAGACCAATTGAATGACCCTGTTGAGGCAATTAAAGGCATAGGCCCGAAGATTGCCGGTATATTTAAAAAAAGAGGGATTGAAACAGTGGAAGACCTCTTATATTTTTTACCCTTCAGATATGAAGACAGGAGGGATATATGCAACATAAATGAAGTAAAAGAAGGGGAAAAGGCATCAGTGCTTGGGACGGTAACAGCATATAAATCCTTATTCTTCAGACATTCACGAAAAAAGGCCTTTGAGGCGATCATCGAAGACGGCACAGGTACTTTATCAATTAAATGGTTTCAGTGGAACAAACATTATTTGAAGAACATTTGCAGAAAGGGCAATCTCTTGTTGCTGTCAGGCGAAGTAAAAAGGTTTGGAGCGCAACTCCAGATGATTCACCCGGATGTTACAATGATCGACCATGAAGATGAAGTAAAAAACTATAAAACCATTATGCCTGTTTATTCAGAGATAGAGGGTATCAAGCAGGGGGTCTTAAGGAATATCATAAAAGAGGCATTTGAACGGTACGGAGGACATATAGAAAGTATCGTTCCTGAAAGTGTGGAAAAGATTCACGGGTTAATTCCGCTCTATCAAGCATTTCAAGGCCTCCATTTCCCCGATGAGAAAGTAATAAGGGGTCAGGGGGAAGAGGTGAAGGACAAAGTTCAAGGGAAAGAAGCGAAGGAGACCCTCGATGACTTTCAACTCAAAACTCAAAACTCAAAACTCAAAACTGATTTTCAGTTTATCGCCCATCACCCATTGCCCCTTTCCCCTGACTCTCAGCCCTTTGCCCTTTGCCCTTTGCCCTTTGCTCTCCGCCCTCCACTCATCACCCGCCTGATCTTTGAGGAGTATTTTCTTTTCCAGTCGGCATTACTGATGAAAAAAAGGGAGATAAAACAGGGGAAGGGCATACGCTTCAAAACAGACGGTCTTTTTTACAGACGGTTTAAAGATGGGCTCCCCTTTGAGCTGACAGACGCCCAGGACAGGGTTGTCGGGGAGATTGAGCATGATATGGGACTCAGTGAGCCCATGAACAGACTTCTCCAGGGGGATGTGGGGTGCGGCAAAACGGTCTGCGCTGTTCTGGCTTCCTGTGTTGCCATAGATAACGGCTATCAGGTGGCTTTCATGGCTCCTACCGAGATACTTGCCGAGCAGCACTACCTTTCTGTCCACAGGTTTTTTGATGGACTGGGCATCTCTGTAGCTTTTCTGAGGGGAAATCTGGGTAAAGAGAGGAAAGGCATCCTTGAACATATCAGGGATGGAGAAACCTCCGTAATTGTCGGTACTCATGCCCTTATCCAGAAGGATGTAATGTTCCGCAGGCTCGGCCTTGTCATTATCGATGAACAGCACAGATTCGGCGTCATACAGCGAAAAGCATTAAAGCAGAAGTCAGAAGACAGAAGTCAGAAGTCAGAAGAAAAAGGCAGGGTTCAAGGGGAAGAGGGGTCGAAACCGGCGTATCGGTGTGACGGCGTATCGGCGAAGGAAATCCCTGATGACTTTCAATCCGCAATCCGCAATCCGCAATCCGCAATTAATGGCCGGCCGTTTACAGGATGATGGAAGAGGAGTTAGAGAATAGGAAACAGATATTTATTGTCTATCCGCTGGTTGAGGAATCCGACAAAATAGAACTTCTGAACGCAAAGGATATGGCTGCCCATTTTCGCAAAACGGTTTTCCCCTCCAGGAAAATAGGCCTTCTCCATGGAAGAATGAAACCTGAAGAAAAAGAAAAGGTCATGGGGAGATTCAAAAACAATGAGATTGACATCCTTGTATGTACGACGGTCATCGAGGTTGGCATTGATGTGCCTGATGCCACGATGATTGTGATAGAACATGCAGAACGATTCGGGCTCTCCCAGCTCCACCAGCTAAGGGGGAGGGTCGGGAGAGGTATACACGCATCAAAATGCATCCTCATCACATCTACGAAAAGGACAGATGTAGCGACAAAGAGATTAAAGGTGATGGAGAGCACGTCGGACGGCTTCAAGATCGCTGAAGAGGACATGAAGATGCGGGGGCCGGGCGAGATGCTGGGGGCAAGGCAATCCGGCATCCCCGACTTCAGGGTGGGGGATATTGTGCGTGATGTAAACATTATGATACATGCCAGGGAGATTGCAGACGAAGCAATGGAAAAAATGACCGCCCATGAGTTGAACAGGATTAAGGAGAAAGCAAGGGAACGCTGGAAGGACAAAATCCATTTAGTTGATGTAGCATAAAAAATTATTCTGTTTATCCCGGATGAAATTTTTGTTATTATAGTATGAACAGCATGTTTCGTTATGTAACCCTTCTTATCATCACCATCTTAATGACGGCCTGTGCCTCGTTGCCGAAGGATATCCCAAAGGTTCCATCCTATGCTGTTGAAATCCGGGATGAAACAAGAATTGGAAAGACCATCGCACTGAAAGCGGAGAAGCATCCCGGTGAGTCCGGTTTTTACATATTGCCGTCAGATATTGATGCATTTATTGCCCGGGCGGTTCTCATTGAGGCGGCCGAACGTACCCTTGATCTTCAGTATTACATCGTCAACGATAACCTTACCGTTAGTGTTCTCATGGAGAAGCTGATCCGTGCCGCAGACCGTGGAGTCAGGGTACGGCTGCTTTTTGATGATCTCGGTACGGGGCTCAATGATTCCCAGTTGTGGTTGCTCAATAACCATCCCAACATTGAGATACGCCTCTTCAACCCTGTTCCGGATCGGCGCAAAGGGTTTCCCCGTTTATTCGCCCTTGTGGGTAACTTTAAACTGCTTAACCACAGAATGCACAATAAGGCGTTTGTTGTTGATAATACTATCGGCATAGTAGGGGGACGGAACCTTGCCGATGAATATTTCGGGGCGAGAGAAGATGAGAATTTTACTGATATGGATATAATGGCCGCAGGCCCTATTGTGAAGGACATTTCGAAAAGTTTTGATATATATTGGAACAGCGAATGGGCAATCCCTTTTGAATTCTTTGATTCAAGACAGCCTGCCGATGAAGATTATAAGAAGGCCTTTGAAATATTGAAGGAAAAAAACAATAAGGCGAGGGATTCGAAATACGCGGTTAGTCTCAGGGAATCCGATTTTCTGAATCGTTTAGTTGCCGGTAACATCTCTTCGAGCTGGGCAAAGGGTTTTGTGGTGTATGACCTGCCCGAAAAGATTTCCGATGATGACCACACAAATTCTGCCGTTTATCTTGGAACGCAATTGTTTTCCCTTATAAAAGATGTAAAATCGGAAGTGATCCTTATATCTCCTTATTTTGTTCCCGGAAAGACAGGTGTTGAATTCTATGGCAAATTGCAGGAAAGCGGTATCCAGGTCAGGATTGGAACAAATTCCCTCGCTTCTACAGATGTAGTGTCGGTCCATTCCGGTTATGCGAGGTATCGTAAGAGTTTGCTCGAAAAGGGTGTTGAAATCTATGAGATGAAGCCTGAAACCGGAGAAAAAGAGAAGGAGGGAAGGAGAAGATTCATCGGCTCGTCCCGGGGAAGCCTTCACGCAAAAGTTTACATCTTTGATGGAAAGTCTGTCTTTGTGGGCTCCAGGAACCTTGATGCCAGGTCAAAACAGATAAATACAGAAATCGGCATTTATGTTGAAAGCCCCGAGATTGCCGAGCAGGCAAGGAAATTTTTTGAAGCCGGGGCATCGCTACGATACAGCTATAAAGTAACCCTATCCGATAATTCCAGTCTGATATGGAAAACAGAGGAAGATGGAAAGGAAGTTGAGTATACCCATGATCCGATGACATCCATCTGGCGTCGCCTTTCTGTACAATTCATGTCTATCTTCGTTCCCGAATCATTGCTTTAGCTGAAAAAGATAAAGCCGGCGGGAAGAGGCCAAGGAGGGGCAAGCTCTTATCTGCATTTGTCGAGTTTACCCTGTGAATCAGCAGCGAAGTTCATTCGACGGGGCAGAGTGGACGGAAAATAGTTACAGAGATTTTGACAATACCATAAAAAAAGGGGGCAATATGGCGGCAAAAAAGGCGAGTGTCAATCCTGAGTTTCTCTATGTTCCTATCGGGAATATCGTGGTGCTGGAGCAGGTTCGATCTAATATCAATATCGAAGCAGACTCATTCAAGTCGCTTGTGCAATCAATCAAAGACAAAGGCATCTTAGAGCCTCTCCTTGTAACAAAAGGAGACGGCGACTCATACACGCTCATCTGCGGGGAGAGACGTCTGGAAGCAGCCCGGCAACTCGAACTTGAATTAGTACCGGTACGGATCATAGAAACAGGTAAGGAATCAGGTGAAATCATCGCCTTGCAGTTGACAGAAAACCTCCAGCGAGAAGACCTGAATCCCATGGATCAGGCCAAGGGGATATTGGCATATATTCAGGCTAAACTCCCCGATAAAAACTATGATGTGGATGGGGTTATGAGCGAGTTAGTGACCTATAACCGGAGGCGTGAAGATGCTCCTGAAGCATTTGCGTCCACTGTGGACGCAATTATGGAAATCTCCGGAAAGGCTTATACTTCCTTGTTCCGCACGTTATCGCTTTTAAAACTTCCTCCTGAAATTCAAGCCGAAATCCGATCAGGAAATCTCCCTGTTTCACAGGGGTATCTCTTCGCCGCAAACCTCGAATGTCCCGATCGTTCGAAGATATTTGAGGCTATAATGAAGACACCCGTTACCAATGCCACTCTGAATAATCTGCTCACAGCTTATAAAAAGGTCAAGATAGTCCCAGGTGTTACAAGACTCGTACCTATGAAGAAGCAGATTGAAAGCTTACGATCCGTAGAGTCACGCATTGAGACGGGCATCGCAAAATACACACGACCCGACCTTCAGACACTTCTTGATGAGCTGCATGTTTTCTGTGCTTTAGTGGAACTGCGGTTACCGATTGCACCGGAACCAGCACCGGAGAAGAAAAAGCCGCCACAGGTGTGAAAAGCGAGGGTTCGAGGGGCCAAGGGTTCAAAGGGTCGAGGGTGAAGAACAGGGGGCGGGTAGTTGCAGGCCTGCCCTGCCTGCCCTGCTAAACCATGCGAAGTCGGTCTTGGCCAGGGTTGAGGCGCTGTTGCAGCTCTTGGCCGGGGCTTCAGCATGCGTGGGCAACTGTTTACTGTTCACTAACGGCCATTCACTGAAGTATTCCGTGTTATTGCAGGACCCTTTTTGATTTTCCAAGTGGAACATCAAGCAGTTTCCTACTTTTTAAAGAACGCCTACATATTAAGATGTTTGCAATGACCTGAAACAACTATGATTATGACAATGTAAGTTGTTAAATTCCTTGATAATGTTCTTGACAAAAAGCACTTTCGGGAATAGGATTGAGAAATTATAGCTTGCAGTAGCATTATTGTTCGATAAAGGAAAAATGGCATGACAAAAACTAAGCTGACAATTTCGCTCCTTCAAACTGAAGCCAATAAATTTGCCACAAAAGAGTCATCTCATGATGAGCCAAGTTTGTTTGGAGTAACAGACGGCAAAGCCGTTGGAACATATTTAGAGCATAAATTTCAAAAGTATCTCCATAATGACTATGAATATATTGAAGGTTCGTCAGCAAAAGGAATTGACTTCCCT
>JAPLKD010000149.1 GCA_026388245.1 Pseudomonadota bacterium
CAAATCCTGTAATTGAAGGGCAGACCTCTATATTAATAGAAGATGGAAAGATAAAGACTATTGAGGCAGGCAACCTGCTAAGCGCCGAAAAGGCCATTGATGCGAATGGCATGACTGTCTGCCCGGGTTTTATCGATTCTCATTCTCACCCTGTATTCGGTGATTTTACGCCAAGACAGAATCAGCTTGGTTTTATTGACAGCAGTCTTCACGGCGGGGTCACCAGTATGATATCCGCCGGTGAAGTTCATCTGCCGGGTAGACCTACAGACCCGAAGGGTACAAAAGCGCTTGCCATCCTTGCACAAAAGTCTTTCGCAAAACTGAGACCTTCAGGCGTAAAGGTCTATGGGGGAGCGCTGATACTTGAGAAAGGTCTTGTTGAGGCAGATTTTAAAGAGCTTGCAGACGATGGCGTATGGCTTGTAGGTGAAATTGGTCTCGGGAGTGTAAAGGCAGCGAATGAAGCAAAAATAATGGTGGAATGGGCAAAGAAATATGGCATGAAAGTCCTTATGCATGTGGGAGGAACCTCTGTTCCGGGAAGTTCAACCGTTACCTGCGATGATGTATTAATTGCCCACCCGACGGTCGCATGCCATCTCAACGGAGGCCCAACAAGCATTCCTGTGCCGGAGGCAAAAAAGGTTATAGATATGTCAGATTGTGCTATTGAGATTGTGCATTGCGGAAATCAACTGTCAGCTTTCGAAATTGCAAGATATATGAAAAATAATGCTATCCTGAACAGGCTCATTATTGGAAACGACGCTCCATCAGGAACTGGCATAATCCCCCTCGGCATATGGAGAATGGTGAACTTTATCTCTTCATTGTGTGGGATATCTGCTGAAGTGGCAGTATGTTGTGCTACAGGCAATACAAAAAATATTTTTGGGCTCACCCACGGCATGATTGGAGTTGGAGATGACGCAGATTTGCAGATAATTGATGCACCTATGGGTTCAGCAGGAAAAGACGCAAAAGAAGCGATTGAAATAGGGGACATCCCGGGAATTGCGATGGTTATCATTGACGGTGTAGTGAAAACTCAGGTCAGCAGAAATACGCCGCCGCCTGTCCGAAAGACAGCGATGAATTGAGAGTTCGGAGTTAGTCGTGAAGTGTTTCTCATGAAGCCCCCGCCAAGCGAGGACAGGCGTGAAGCGTTAAAAAACGAGATACGAGATACGAGGAACGAGATACGGAATTATATGAGCTATGAGCTCAAACTGAGGTCTTTATGAAAATAGAAATCGACAAATGCAAAGGCTGTGGTCTCTGTGAGGAAGTTTGTCCGCTTGGGGTTGCTGTCGTGGAAAAGCGGAAGGTTAAAATCAGCGATGGGTGCGTTGATTGCAAGTCATGTATGAAGGTATGCCCTGAGGATGTATTCAGTGTTGAAGCGACAGAGGATAAACCTGCCTGCGATGCCTGCCCGATTATGTGCAGGGTACCTGATGGTTTTTATGGCGCTTGTATGAGATATTTCAACGAAAAAGGCGAAATAAAAAGGAAGGGCAGGGTACATACCTATGAAGAGGTCATGGATATTATAGGCGCAACCGATGATAAGACACTTGAAAAACCCCTGCTTACCGGTATAGGTGCAGGGACAACATATCCTGATTTCAGGCCTTCTCCCTTTATTGTAAGCGGGGTCAGGGAAGGCATAGATATAGTTACAGTGGTCACAGAGGCGCCGCTTAGCTACAGCGGCATAAAGCTTAAGGTTGATACAGACCTTTTCATGGGGCAGGAAGGGAAAAGAATATATGTAAAGAGAAAAGGCAAAAGGCATATAGGCCATCTTTGCACAGAAGAATACGGTTCAAAGATGTTATCGCTTGGCGGGGTAAACATCCTTACCTCTAAAGATGCCCTTTTTGCTGCAAAGGTTATATTTGAGATATTGAATGGTAAAAAGGTAAAGCTTGAGGTTGAGGATGGCTCTAAAATAGAACTTTCCCTTGGAAAACCCCCGAGGGTTAACGGACAGGTCGAAGAAAGGATGAGGGTAGGGTGCGGCAGCGCTACAACCGGTCTTTTTGCGCCTTATATGTTCAATGCTGCCGATGAGGTAATTGTCCTTGATGGTCATATAACCGGCATTTTCAGTGAGCACCCTTCGGGAAGGTACCTTAATAAAACACGCTCCGGAATATCAATAAAAGGTCAGAAAAGCACAGATGGAAGGTATTTCCTTAATAAAGGCGGCGGATGGGGAGGGACAGATATAGAAAATCCGCTTGATGTTATTAAAGAGATTGATAGAGTCAGATGTCATGATGGGACGACACTTTTAATAACAGAGACAACAGGGAGAAGATGTGCTTTTTACAGGATGAAAGAGGGGGTGTTTACAGAGGAGAATCTTACCCCTGAGGCTACTAAATTCTTAGAGGTTTTAAGGGATTCCTGTGAGCCCTCAAGTGTAAGCGCTATATTTGCTGCAGGCGTAGGCGGTTCTGCAAGGGCCGGCGTGACAAAGAATCCAATCAAACTAACAAGGGCAGTTCATGAAGGAAAGGTCAAGATAACAATCGGTGGTGCAAAGCCCTTTATATTCCCCGGCGGCGGTATAAATTTCCTTGTAGAAGCAGGCAAGATTAAATACGGGAGCATATACCTTTCTCCAACACCTTCATTTATAATACCGGTAGAATATACAATGACCCTTGAGACATTTAAAGAGATCGGGGGACATATAGAGGCAGTCAAACCCTCGACCCTTTTATTATGATGTACATCGAGGTCGGTCCTGCCAGTCTTGTTATTCAAGTGGAACAGAACGGAAAAAATTTTAGTATTGGCAGAAAGCAGATTGAAAAAAGGGTGGCTGCCATTCTTGAGGAAATACGGGATTTACTTCCAATACTAAAACAGAAAGCTTATAAAATCAAAAACATATCCCGCTTGCCTGCAGTGGCGAAACTTATGGTAGAGGCTGTAAAAAAAGTTGATGAAGCGTCTCTGACGCCTATGGCAGCAGTTGCGGGGTCTGTATCGGATATGATAAGGGAATTTTTGGAAAAAGAAAATCCTGATTTTATCTCAATCAATAACGGCGGCGATATTTCCATATTTAACAAAACCGGAAGGCCATTCCGGATTGCTATAGGGGACATCAATTCCAGTAAACCTACCCCTTATACATTAAAGATTGAGGGGCTCAATAATCTTGGAATTGCTACAAGCGGTTTTGGTGGAAGAAGTTTTACATCAGGTCTTGCCGATATTGTAAGTGTTATAGGTCCCACCGGGGCTATAGCTGACGCAGCTGCCACCTTTATCTGTAACCGGACAAACATTGAGTCGGCTGATGTGATTCGAAAGAAGGCTTCAGAGCTTGATCCGTCAACTGATATACCTGATGATCTCGTAACATTCAGTATAGGTGATATAAAAAAGGAACTTATAGCCATTGCTTTAAAAAAAGGTTTGACAGTGGCACAGGAATTAAAACAAAATAGTATCATACATGATGCCTTCCTGCTTTTTAGGGAAAACATGGCAACTACAATTGGTGATGACAAAAATATAACGCTGGAGGTGAAATATGGAAATTAGAAAGATTGTTACTGTTATCGAGGATGTCTATGCTGATGGTGAAAAGAAAACTGAAAAACCTATCAGGAAAGTAGCGGCTATCGCTGTTATTAAAAATCCTTTTGCTGGAAAATATCAGGGAGTTCTGGATATGCTCATCGATATCGGAGAAGAATTGGGTAAAATTCTCGGTGAGAGGGCTGTCAAGGCGTTAGGAAATGATAGGGCAGTAGAAAGTTATGGAAAGGCAGCTATTGTGGGAGAAAAAGGTGAGCTTGAGCACGCTGCAGCAATTTTACATCCAAAACTCGGTACTCCCCTGAGGAATGCGGTGGGGGGAGGAAAGGCAATTATCCCGTCTGTTAAAAAGCTTGGCAGAATGGGTGATGCCTTGGATATTCCGCTCCACTTTAAGGATGCAGCCTTTGTTCGTTCACACTTTGACGGTATGACTATCTCGGTGAATGACGCCCCTAAATCTGATGAAATACTTGTTGCAATAGCTGTTTCAGATGGTGGCAGACCACATCCCCGTATTGGTGGATTGAAGAAAGAAGAAGTAAAAGGAGAGGATGGTCTAAGGTGAAAAGACTGGACTGAGTTCAATAAAGTTGTTAAGTTATAAAAAAGGAGAAAGAATGAAAAAAATTAGTGTAGTGTTAGTTTTTGTTATGATGTTGTCTTTTACAACAGCAGTTTTTGCAGGACCGGCTATTGACAAAATAGTCAAAAGGGGAGAATTGATAATCGGTACTTCAGGAGACTATCCCCCCTTTACTGCCAAATCAAAAGACGGTAAGCTCATGGGACTCGATATTGATCTTGGCATGTTAATAGCGGAGGTTATGCAAGTGAAGGCAAAAATAGTTCAGATGCCCTTTGCTGAGCTATTACCCGCGTTGCAATCCGGAAAAATTGACATGATCATTTCTGCAATGACGATTGTGCCAAAACGTAATCTGAAAGTTGCATTTGTAGGCCCGTATTTCATTTCAGGCCAATCCGTCATGACAACGAAAATGATGGCTATGTCAGTAGAAAACTTAAATGATATTAACAAGCCTGACTTTACTCTGGCAGTGCCTGGCGGGACAACAAGTGAAATGACTGCAAAGAATAGTGTCCCAAAAGCCCAGATAAAGGTAGCAAAAGATATGAATGAGGCAGTGAAGATGTTGCTTGATGGCAAGGTAAAGGCTGTAATGTCTGATACGGCTGCCTGTGCTGTTGAAACAATCCGTAATAAAGAAAAGAAAATTGTTTCTACCCCTCCTTTAACCTATGAGCCTATTGGAATTGCAATAGCAGAAAACGATCCGCTTTTTTATAACTTTTTATCAAATTTTATGTCAGGAATGAAGGGAAGCGGCGATCTTGATATGCTCACGAATAAATGGTTTAAAGACCCGTCATGGATTAAGGACCTTCCATAACTTAGTATAATCACCTACCTTGCCCCCGTAGCTCAGGTGGATAGAGCGACGGTTTCCTAAACCGCAGGCCACGTGTTCGAGTCGCGTCGGGGGCATTTAATTCCTTCAAACCCAACACTGCTTTTTTGCCTTTCCAGCTTGTCCTTTCAATACCCTTGACACGGCCTTGGGGTTACGTGTAAAATCTCAAAAAGGGAGGAAGAATATCGTGCAGTTACAGCCCCCGGTGGCACGCCTTTCGCCGTTTCGCAGATTCATCAAGAGGTTTCATCCTGAAGCAATTCCCTGGCCGGGCAGTGTTTTTTACAACAAATTATCGCGGACATCTATTTTTCAGCAAAACTACAAGGTGTTGGCAAGGGATATCACCGGCTACTGCGACGCGGGAAGGGTCCTGGATATCGGCACCGGACCAGGATGGCTTCTTGTCCGCCTTTATCAATTGTCTCCTCTCTTGCAACTGTATGGTATAGACGCATCATCGTCAATGGTGGAAAAAGGGCTCAAAAACCTTTCCGAACAAGAGCTCTCCGGAGAAATAGAAATCAAGACGGGGTCCGCTGATCAGATACCCTATGATGACAATTTCTTCGATTGTGTTGTCAGTACCGGTTCTCTCCACCACTGGAAAGACCCCGTTGCCGCGTTAAATGAGATTTACCGTGTTTTAAGGCCCGGGCAATATGCTCTTGTATACGATATTGCCAGCGATACACCCAAGTCGGTGCTCCGGGAAGGCGGCCGCTCCTTCGGAAGGCTGAGGGTGCTGCTCCTCTGGATTCACGCTTTTATGGAACCATTCTACAGTCAGGAACAATTTTCCTCACTTCCTGCGTCCACGCCCTTTCTCCATGGTTCAACAGAATTTGTCGGAGTACTTTACCGCCTTGTTCTAAAGAAGCAGTTGGTAGCCTGATCGCACAATTAATTGACGGAACCTGCCTGTCTTTTTCTATGAGCTGCCCTTCCTAAGAGCTGCACTCAAAAGGGGGAGGGGACTGCACCGGTTGCCAAAGTCAAGGATAAAGATTTGACCC
>JAPLKD010000247.1 GCA_026388245.1 Pseudomonadota bacterium
CTGCAATTCCGGGAACAGAGACACATACAGGTTTTGACACAGGAGCAGTAACAGCCTCTCTCTCGCGAGATCGGATTTATGGAAGTATTTATACACAACGACATAAATTTTAAAGCAGGATTATAAAGAAGTAATTCCCAATAAGAATGAGGGGATATTACTGCAGAAACTCAGTGTAAAAGAAGCAGGGCAAATAGTTCTCAAGATACAGCAAGAACTCGGACGTTCTGATGATTCAAGATATGATCATCGTTTGCACGGCGTACTTCTCGTAGCGAAAGGTCAGGATTGTTATGAGGTAGCAGAACTATTAGGGCATTCTCCAACGACAATTGAAAATTGGGTACATTTATTCAATGATCGAGGGTTTGAAGGACTTCATGACGAGACTCGTTCAGGAAGACCTTCACGGATACCAGAAAATATGGTTGAGGAAATTGGCAAAGATTTGCGGAAAAATCCAAGAGAGTTCGGGTATCCTCAAAATTTATGGGATGGCAAGCTGTTAAGTCATCACCTGAACGAGAGATACTCTTTCTCAATAGGAGTCCGACAGGCACAACGATTATTTCACAAATTGGGATTCCGTCAACGGAAACCACGTCCTGTAATATCCAGGGGCGATCCTGTCGCTCAAGAAGCCTTTAAAAAAACTCATTGAATTGAGTGAAAAGGAAAATGCTGAAATATGGTCGGTTGATGAGTGTCACTTCCAACAGCACGGATCACGATGTGTCATGTGGATTCCTCCTGAAGAAAAAGATCCCATTGTTTTGCAGGAGCCAACCAGATTTCACATCAGTGTCTTTGGTGCGGTGAATGTCGGAACCGGGCGACTGGTACACCAAATGAGTGAAACGTTTAACGCGGTTACTTTTTTGGATTTTCTCAAAAATCTCGTAATGTTTCGAATACCATCGAAGATAATCCATCTTATCCTTGATAACAGCAGATATCATCACGCAAAATTACTGGAGCCTTGGCTGAACGAGCACAAAGAGGAAATTGTTCTCGATTTTCTGCCACCGTATAGTCCTCAATTGAATCCAATCGAACGGGTGTGGAAACAGACCCGACAAAAAGCTACACATAATCGATATTTCCCTGCGCTTTCAGACCTCGTCCAAGCTGTCCAGATGCAATTCTCCCGCTGGAGTCTACCGAATGTGGCTTTGACTCAATTATGCTCAATCAGTTAAGGCGCTGTGTATAACAATGTGTTCTTAAAAGAAACTACCGAAAACATAACCGTGTTGCAATCATAACACCATCCCCAACCTTTATCGATAACCTCCCGGACCATACCAGTTTCCACGTTTTTCCTGCACGCTTTTTGGCGGGAAAGGCTGTATAGCCTGAAAATAAATATCTACGTTATGCAATACACAATTGTTCTCGGACCACAGGACACCGGCGGGTTTACCGCCCGGTGTGTGGAGATACCGGGGGCTGTCACATTGGGCGTAAACAAAGGTGAAGCCCTCGCCAACATCAAAGAAGCCATTGAACTGGTGCGTGAAGCCCAGTACGAAGAATTACAGTCAACGATTCATGACATTCATTCGGAAATCATAACGATCAACGTAAACGATGTCGCCTGCTCCTGACTGGAGAGGATGTACCGGGTTACCTTTTAGTCAATGAGGATTTCCCGGTTCTCTTTTTTTGAAAATTTCCGAGAAAAGGACAGTGCTCAAATCAGAGCACTGTTTCGAGAATCTCCCCGGCGTTTTAGTGCAGGCGGTATCAGTTTTGGGCCGCAAGCGTCTCGTCAATCCAGTCAAAGATCCGCTGGCTGGCAACAAACCCCGCCCCTACCTGGCAGTGCTCTTCTGCTCCCTCTTCTTTTGTAAAGTACATCCATGTTTTTTCGCATTTCAGCGCATCAAACAGCATCTTTGCCTTGCCCTTGAATGCCTGCTCGTTCTCCACATCGATCACAAGCACCGGGCAGGACACCGTATCCACGCACTCCTTCATGGTGAACTTTGTCGATTTAATCAACCACTCGTGGGGCGTTTTTGCGCCGAACACGTACATGCCGTGCTCCATCGCCCATTTGTAGCTCGTGTTCTGCTCCGCCGCCTCCCGCATCAGCGCATCGAATTCCTCCGGTTGCTGGTAGAGCATCTCGAGCATTTCCTGTGTGTATTCCGGGCGTTTTGTGAAGTCCGCCTCGAACACTCCGCCGTTTGCCACGCAGGCGGCGAGCCGGTGTTCGTATGCCGCAGCACGCGGGGCGAGATACCCGCCCATGGAAAGCCCTTCGATCACGATCTTCTCCGGCACCACATCAGGCCGTGACACCAGGTAATCCACGATAGGTGTAACGACATTCTCCCAGTCATGCCGGAACGAGATCCGTTGTTCGCGGATCAC
>JAPLKD010000146.1 GCA_026388245.1 Pseudomonadota bacterium
CCGGCAGGATTAAGACTTACAAAATTCAAAACCCGCATTCCGCAATCATCAATTTTAACCCTTCCCCCTCTGAAGCAGGTCTTAACTATCAGCCCTTAGCCAGCATACTGCCTATATCCATTCTAACCCTATGAAAATAAAAGTCAATATTTTTAAGCCATCAGCGATAAGTAATCAGCACTTAGCTCCCTGCTACTCATCCTCCCGCCTCATGGAAAATGCAAATGGTTTTTTGATTGTATGTCGCTATCCTGTTCAATATACCTCCTCGTGACCGCCGATATCAATGAGGGTGACCTCTTTTTCCTGTATCATGAGCATTAAGGTAATACGGTATTTGTATGTGAGGCTTGCTGCCCACAGCCCTTCTAACTTGCCGGTAAGCGGATGCAGTTCAAGGGAAGATTGAAAAGGGTCTAAGGCAAGTGCATCCACCAGCTTTTCAAAACGGGGTTTCAGGTCGGGATGCTTTTTGAAAAATTTCCTCGCCTGCCGGAAAAACTGATGAGTTGCAACGATCACGTACATTGCCGTTATCCTTACTCTTCAATCGCCTTCAGCAATTCCGCGGCGTTCTTGAACTTCTTTACCCGTCCTGCCCTCACGTCTTCCAGGGACATACGGACCCGGGTCATGTATACATCACTTTGAGCGGCAACAAGCTGATTGTACCGGTCTTCAGAGAGGATCACATATTGGGGTTTATTGTTCTTGATGACATAGACGGGGCCTTCCTTCAGTTTCTCATCAGCCGCCGTGATCCCACGCCGTTTTATTTCCTGTGCCGCGATGGTATTCATTTGTTCCTCCTGGTACTTATTAGTGTACCTAAATGGTAGCCTAAATGAGTATGAATGTCAAGGGGCAAACCCACACAGAATTCACTCGTAGGACGATGGGCGGTGTTGCATACATTGCATTATTCCCTGCCTCCTCCGCTAAAAAAACCCATTTTCCTTGTTGATAACAGTTATTCCCACCCCTTTTTTCCCATTTCGCTATAAATAAGATTTTAGCCCCTCAAAATAAAAAATACAATCATTTGCCTCCCGCCCCCGGCCTTAAGTCAGTTCTTCCTGTTTATGAGATTCACAATCACTTTGGTCATGACGTCTTTTTCTTCTGACCTGCTCTCTGCAATCATCAGAGTCAGGGCCACAAGGGCGTTGTCTCCGATGCGTTTGCTGCCGTCCGGCCTGTAAAGGATACCGTTTGCGACAAGGAACCAGAGAAAGAGAGACGCCGCAATACGTTTATTGCCATCAATAAAAGAGTGGTTCTTCACGACGAAATAGAGGAGATGGGCGGCCTTTTCCTCGATGCTCGGATAGAGTTCTTTTCCGCCGAAGGTCTGGTAGATGGCACCGAGAGAGCTTTTGAAAGAATCATCTTTCTCTCGGCCGAAAAGATTGCTCTGCGTGATATCAGATTCCTTCGCGAGTTTGTTGATTGCCCTCCGTGCCTCCTCATAAGTGATAACAAATTTTGCTGGTTCGGTTGTGTCGCTGATTGCGATCCGGTTATAGTCATAGTCATCGAGGAGTTTAAGGGCCAGAGAGTAATCGGTTACCACCTTGAGGAGGCCTTCGGCTTCTGGTATTGCCAGTTGACGCTCCTCAACGATTCTACCCAGTAATCCAATTGCCTGCTGTAATTCTTTGAGGTGCTCCTCCTTTTCATTGAGCCTCTTCTCATTGATAGAATAACCTTTCAGAATATGATCTTTAAGGACTTGTGTTGCCCAGATACGGAACTCCGTACCCCGTTTTGAATTTACACGGTAGCCAACAGAGATGATCATGTCAAGGTTGTAAAAATCCATTAAACGGACTTTCCCATCAGCAGCAACCTGTGCATTTTTTGCACAGGTTGAAATTTGTGGCAGTTCGTCAGTCTTGTATATATTCCGGATATGTTTCACAATAACTGAACGATCTCTTTCAAAAAGAGTACTCATTTGGTGAGCATCCAGCCAGATAGTCTCCTTCTCCAATCGAACATCAAGCTTTGTTTGTCCATCCTCTGTTTTGTAAAGTAGGATTTCTCCTTTTGAGGCACCAGTCATTTATCTACATCTCCCATGAAATAGCTGGATATTTCTTGCCCTTTTGTTTGGAAAGGACGGTTCCTATCTCTTTTCAATGCGCAGGCCCTCAATCTTTTCAAAATCCCGCAAGTTGGAGGTCATCACAGAGAAATCGAGAGAGATGGCAATTGCTGCGATTATCAGATCGTGAGCGCCGACTGTCAAGCCCTTTTTTGCCAGCGATGCCCATATCCTGGCGTAAATTCGTGCAGCAGACAGATCAAAAGGATAGATGGGGAAGAGTTCGATTACCTTTTCCACAAAGGCCTGCCGCTTAACCCTCCTCCCTTCAGAATCAGCGCGTTCCACGCCATGGAGCAATTCGGCTACCGTTACAACGCTTATTCCAAAAGGCTCTTCTTCCCGTCCGGATATGATGTCCGTTATATTGTTTTTGTTACGCTCAAGGGCAATTATTTCGCTGCTGTCAAAAATTATTCCCATAACGTTTTCTCCGGCAGGGATGGCTGGGTGCGAGTAATTTCCCCGATGTCGCGGGCAAAAATCTCATTATCATCGTTGAGGCTCGGCAGTTTTTTTAGAACACCATTTAATTCTTTCAGCGATCTCCCGTGGGGCAATGACTCAACCGGGATAATAGCGGCCGCAGGTTTCCCCCCTCTTATTATCGTAAAACTGTCGTGCCGGTATATGACGGCATTCATAAGCTCTGAAAATCTTCTGACAGCTTCTGTTGCACTGATTGGTATGGTCATAACCGTTCCTCCATAATAACATTGTAAAATACGATAATCATATTTTACAATGTTATTTCAAAAACAACAATCAATTTCCTGCTCCATCATTCTGAGCGATTTTTCGCCTGAGGAGAAATCCCGTGAAGGTGAGCAAGATTTTCATGGTATCGTTTCTCTATAGAATTATAAGTGTTTTTGTGCAACTACGAAAAAGCAGGAATCAATTGCTGCCCGAATCTCTTCGGGAAACTTTAAGAGTGAAAGCCCGTTATACAGTGTCCGTGCTGTCTTTCCGACGATTTCAAGAGTAGTAGCAACCGTTGCTACTACTTCCTCAGATACGTCCTCCGGTTTCCGCATATACCACATTAATTCACTCATAACCCCATCCACATCATACCCTTTATCGGGAAATTTCGCCCTGTTGAATATAAAAACAAAGTGCATTCAACGGGGCAGGCCTGAATATATGCCAATATTCCCTTTGCCTGATCCATGGAAGAATGAGCGGAGAGCGTGAAGCGTAGAGAGGGACGGCAGTATTTTACTCCTCCTCTTCTAAAAATTCATGGGGATTTACAATACGGGTTTGAATGCCTTCTTTTCTGAGTATATCCCGTGGGATACTCAACAAATCTTTATCTCCCGTTATGAGAAAATTAACACCTATTTCCTTACATAATGAAAGATAGTGATCGTCCTTTGCATCCCTTGATAAAACAATGCGGGCATTTACATCAACAAGTGCTGCCGTCTCAATAAGTTTATTAATTTTCTCCCGGACAGTTGCAAGTTGTTCTTCTGTGAGCTTTTTCGATAGTTTTGAAAAAACCGTTATCAACTCCTGCTTGATCTCTTGTGATATATAGACCTTGTGCTTACTCATTGCCCTAACGGCAGTCTCAAGCGGTTTCCCGCCAAATGCAGCCGATATAATGATGTTAGCATCAATAACTATTTTAGCCATATATTTCTTTTCTGGCTAAATTAAGGGCCTTCAGGGCTTCTTCTTCGGTTACACCGGCGTCATTAAGCACTCTTCCTATCTCAAGAAATATCATCTCAGGGGTTTTGTCGCGGACAGGAACAAGACGGGCAATCGGTTTTTTTCGTTTCATTACGACAAGTTCATTGCCCTCGTTCAGATATTTAATGGCATCCTGTTTAAATTCTCTAACTCCTATAAACTTCATGACATCACCTCCTTTTTAATGTTACTACAAATGTGGGAATAACACAATATAGAAACCGTGCCCCTTTGTCACAAATTGCCCTCCAAAACAGCACTTTATGCCAATATTGTTGGAGTTTTTCAACTCAAAACTCAAAACTCAACACTCAAAACTGCTTATAAAACTTGGCTTGGTCTAACCCCAAAACACTATTGACTTTTACGGTGTGTTTAGCATATTATTAGTAGTTTTTTCAAAATAAAGGTTCAGGAGTATGTCATGTATGCCATTATTGAAAATGGAGGTAAGCAATACAGAATTACTGAAGGGGAAAAGGTAAAACTGGAGAAATTTGCAGCCGGTGAAGGCGAAGACATTCAAATAAAAGAAGTTCTTGCGTTTAGCGACGGCAGTAACACCCTTATTGGCAACCCCTACGTTGGCGGCGCATTCATACAGGGTAAGGTTTTATCACACGGTAAGGCAAAAAAGGTGATCATTTTCAAGCACAAAAAGAGGAAAGATTACAAGAAGAAAAACGGACACCGGCAGCCCTACACAGAAGTTCTCGTAGAAAAGATACACATGGAGGCACCTCATGGCGCATAAAAAGGCAGGCGGAAGCTCAAGGAACGGAAGGGATAGCAGCGGCCAGAGGCTCGGAGTAAAGATATACGGCGGCCAGACCGTTAAGGCAGGAAACATCATTGTGAGACAACGCGGGACAGAAATACACCCTGGAAACAATGTTGGAATAGGTCGTGATAACACATTATTCGCCCTTACAGACGGTGTAGTGAAATATGGATTTAAAAGCGACAAAAAAAGGGCGAATGTCTATCCCCCTGAATGAAGTTTGTTGATGAAGCCAAGATACATGTAAAGGCAGGAAACGGCGGGAAGGGTTGCGCAAGTTTCAGAAGGGCAAAATTTATTCCCAGAGGCGGCCCTGACGGTGGTGATGGCGGCAAAGCGGGAGATGTAACCATAGTTGGTAAAAAAGGCCTCTCAAGCCTTTTAGATTTTAAATATAAAAAAATCTACAAAGCAGAAAACGGTAAAAACGGAAGCGGTAATAATAAAAAAGGCAGAGACGGAAAGGATATTTTTATTTCTGTCCCCCTTGGTACAATCGTGTATGATGTGAATTATTCAATACCTGTATGCGATATTACAGAAGATGAGGAAACGTATATCATTGCAAAAGGCGGCAGGGGCGGAAGAGGTAACACGCGTTTTGCAACACCTACTAATAGAGCGCCTGTTCAATTTGATTACGGCGGAGAAGGAGAAGAGAAAGATTTACACCTCGTATTAAAACTCCTCGCTGATATAGGTATTGTGGGTCTTCCCAATGCCGGTAAATCAACCCTTATATCCAGATTAACAGATGCGAAACCACGGATAGGTGATTACCCCTTTACCACATTGACCCCGACCCTCGGTGTCATGAGGGACAACGACAGGACATTTGTTATTGCTGACATCCCCGGCATAATAGACGGTGCATCAAAAGGAAGGGGATTAGGCCTCATGTTCTTAAAACACATCGAAAGGACAGGGAAACTTTTGGTTTTGCTTGACCTGTCATCACCTTCAATAGAAGAAGATTATGCAACGCTTTTAAACGAGCTCACCTCCTACAACAAGGAAATGCTCAAAAAAGAACGGATATTAGCCTTAAACAAGACAGACCTTTCGTCTCCTTCAAAGGTCAGGAAATGGAAAGCATATTTTACAGATAAGGGCGAAGAGGTCGTTAAAATCAGTGCATTAACGGGTCACGGGGTTGATGTTTTAAAAGAAGTAATAGGTGAAAAGTGAAGCTATTTATAAAGGAGTAAAAGGCAACACATGCTCAACGTAAAAAGGGTTGTTATTAAAGTAGGAACATCAGTGCTCCTGGACAAAGAGAAAAAGATCAGCACAGATATGGTGAGAAACCTTGCAAAACAGGTAAAAGCCATTAAAGACAAGGGGATTGAGTCAATCATTGTTTCAAGTGGCGCAATAGCGAGCGGCATGGAAACGCTGGGACTTAAAAAGAAACCGAAAGAGATTGAAAAAAGACAGGCCCTTGCATCGGTAGGGCAGATTAAACTCATGAAGATGTATATGGATGCCTTTGAAAAGGAAAACTTGAAAATAGGGCAGGTGCTTCTTACCCACGAGGATATAAAGAGTAAAAGCAGATGTTTAAACCTCATGAATACGCTAAACTCATTACTGTCCATGAATATCGTCCCTGTTATCAATGAAAACGATGCCCTCTCTTTCAAGGAGATCCGGTTTGGCGACAATGACAACCTTTCTGCCCTCATTGCGCAGATCTCAAACTCCGATTTGCTCATGCTCCTATCCGACGTTGATGGTTTATGCGATAAAGATCCCCGGAAATACCCGGATGCATGTATCATCAGCGTTGTAAAAAAAATTGACGATAAAATTGAAAAATTAGCCACCGGAACACGGAGCGAAAAGAGCGTTGGCGGTATGGTGAGTAAGCTCGAAGCGGCAAAGAAGGCAGGTTGCTACGGCATCCCTACAAGGATTGTGAGAGGTGACATTGAAAATATCGCATGGCGGGTGATCAAAGGGGAAAATATAGGCACTCTGTTTCAGCCGGAGGCAAAACTGGCAAGGAACAAGTGGTGGACGGCTTTCGCCTTCAAAGTGAAGGGCAAGATATGGGTTGACGAAGGAGCGGAGGGCGCCCTGGTTCACAACGGAAAGAGTCTCCTGCCTTCTGGTATCACAACTGTTGAAGGCGATTTTTCAAGGGGCGAGTGCATTGAGTTGAATAATATGTCCGGACAGGTTATCGCCAGAGGGATAACAAACTACTCATCATCCGATATTAATAAAATAAAGGGCTTAAAAAGTGTTGCTATAGAAAAAAAGCTTGGGTATAAATATGCTGAAGAAATAGTGCACCGGGACAACATGGTAATCATATGAAACCGATAGAGCTTGCAAAGAAGACAAAAGAGGCATCCCATATACTTGCACATCTTTCCACGGAAAAGAAAAATAGCGTTCTCAATACGCTTGAAAGGCTCATTTCGGAAAAAATGGATTACCTCTTTCTTGAAAACAGAAAAGATATAGAAGAGGTGGAAAAGAAAGGGCTTCAGAAAAGTCTGATAGAAAGATTAAAGGTCGATGAAAAGGTCATCAAAGAGATGCAGACAAGCATTAGAGATGTTATCGCACTGCCTGACCCTGTCGGTGAGGTGATGCGACTCAGGAAGCGGCCAAATGGACTTCTTGTAGGAAAAATGAGAATTCCTATCGGGGTTATTCTTGTTATATACGAATCCCGCCCTAACGTCACCGTTGATGCATTCTCCCTCTGCCTGAAAAGTGGAAATTGCGTGATCCTCAAAGGGGGCTCCGAGGCCTGCCATTCAAATATTGCCTTTTTTCATTTGATCGTTGAATCCCTGAGGCAGGAAGGCATCTCCGAAGAGGTAGCCCAGCTTGTTGAAACGGGTGACAGGGCATATATTTACGAGCTTCTCAAGCAGGATCAGTACATTGATCTTATCATACCAAGGGGCGGTGAAGCCCTTATAAGGAACGTTGTTGAACAGTCAAGCATCCCCGTCCTGAAACATTATAAGGGCGTGTGTCACATCTATGTCGATGAGTGGGCAGATATTGACCTTGCATATAGGGTATGCCTCAATGCAAAGATACAAAAGCCTGCCACATGCAATGCCATGGAGACATTGCTCGTCCATGAATCCATTGCAAAAGCCTTTTTACCTGAAATGGCAAGAATACTCAGGAACAGCGGCGTCACACTCAGAGGCTGCAACAAAACAACAGAGATTATAGAAGAGGGTATCCACGAGGCAAATGAGTCCGACTGGTATGAAGAGTATCTCGATCTTGTACTTTCCATCAAAATCGTAAAGGACATGGATGAAGCGATCCACCATATACGAAAATATGGCTCTGACCATACAGAGGCTATCATAACGGCAAATTACAATAATGCCTGGAGGTTTTTAAGGGAGCTTAACTCATCACTGGTGCTCGTTAACGCGTCCACCAGGTTAAATGACGGCTATCAGTTGGGTCTTGGGGCTGAAATGGGTATCAGCACGACAAAGTTACATGCCTTTGGCCCTATGGGACTGGAAGAACTTACGGTAACAAAATTTATTGCCTTTGGTGACGGACAGTTGAGGGAATGATGAAAATAGGCTTATTCGGGGGAACCTTCGACCCGGTACATATTGGACATTTGAGGGCTGCAGAGGAAATACGGGAGTCTTTTCTGTTAGACAGAGTCTACTTCATACCGGCTTACATCCCTCCGCACAAAAGAAGACAGGGGATTACCGATGCAGATATAAGGCTCAGAATGATAAAAAGCGCCATAAGGGGCAACCCTTATCTGCGTGCTTCTGAAATTGAACTGAAAAGGGAGGGCGTGTCATATTCAATAGACACGGTAAGGGCATTTGAGAAACGTTTTAAAACATTGTACTTTATCATAGGCATCGATGCTTTTTCTGAAATTGATACATGGCATGACTACAGGGAAATATTCCATCATACCAACTTTATTATCATGATCCGGCCCTCGAATGGAAAGACTTTTATCAAGGATATTTTCCCTGAGGATTTGAAGGTGAAAATGAAAAAGATGGGCAACTTTTCGTTTCAGCATGTCTCAGGAAATAAGATTTATTTACATCGCGTTACTCAGCTCGATATCTCATCCACCGGGATACGGGAAAATGTAAAAAGCGGGAAGACGACAAGGTATATTGTTCCTAAAACGGTAGAAAAAATAATCAGCGAAAAGGGATTATACAGGGTATAAATGGAAACACTGGAAAAAATTAAAACATGTGCGAGGTATGCGGAAGAAAAAAAGGCAAAAGACATTCTGATACTTGAGCTTAAAGGCCTTACGGATATTACGGATTTTTTTCTGCTGGTGAACGGAACGAGTGAAAGGCATGTGAAAACCATATCCGAACATATCGAAACAAGTATGAAGGGAGATGGCATATTACCTTACTCAGTAGAAGGATATAATGAAGGAAGATGGGTGATTATAGATTACCGGGATATGATTGTTCATATATTCATAGAGCCCCTGAGAGATTTGTATGACCTTGAAAGTCTCTGGATAGAAGCAAAAAGGTACAGAATGGAAAAAGAGAAAACAACCAATATAGAGGTGGGCAATGGAAAAAGAAAAGTTTGAATACTTCAGAAAGAGATTATTGAAGACGAGAGACGAGATACTGACCAAGGCAAAGAAGTTAAAAGAGGATTCATATACACTCGGAACAGACGGGATTCAGGATATGGCGGATGCCGCAAGCAATTCATATAATGCCGATATACTTATGAGTATAAGCAATAACGATTTAAAACTCTTAAAGGACATAGACAATGCCCTCGACAAGATAGTAAATGAGACTTACGGGATATGTGAAGAGTGTGATGAAAAAATAAATGAAAAAAGACTTGAGGCAAATCCAGTGGCGCGTTATTGTATTACATGCAAGCGACAAATGGAAGAGAAAGGACTATAAGCAATGAAATTTAAAATCTTCTTTTTTCTGTTTCTCCTGTTTCTCCTGTTTTATCTTTACGTCGACCACCTTAACCCTGAAAACGTAAAGCTTTACTTTGGATATGGAAAGTTTTATGAAACGAGCGTTGCAACCTATGTGGTAGCATCGTTCATCCTGGGGGTAATTTTTTCGATTATAATAAGTTTCTTTTATGACCTCAAAAAACTGATAGTTGGATGGAGGGAAGACCGGAAAGGGAGAAAGAAAGACGAGTTTAAGGAATTATTCGAAAAGGCAAAATCGTATGAGATGAGAGGAGACAGGGAAAAGGCCATAGAGAGCCTGAACAAACTAATCAGAAGGCTCCCGGATATGGAAGACACATATATGCATCTCTCAGATTTATATGTTTCTGCAAAAGATTACAATAAGGCAATAGAGACCCTGGAACTTGCAGAAACATATCTTGGAAAAAGAGAATCCATACTGTTGAAAAGGGTTAAGGTCCGGATCATTGCGAAGGACACCCAAAAAATAGAAAATGAACTTAAAGAGGCATTAAAACTTAATGAATCGAATTTAGAAACCTTGACCATGCTCAGAGATTTTTATATCTCCGGCAAGAGTTGGGATGAAGCATACGAGGTGGAAAAGAAGATAAAGAAGTTTATCAAAACAGAAGACGAAGACCTGAGGGTGCTGGGCATACGGTACGAAAAGGCAGAGACATTGTTCAACAAAAAGTTTGAAGCAAACTCTGAAGCAATCATCAAGGAATTAAAGGAGATTATAAGCGAAAACAAGAGATTTATCCCCTCATACGTACTTCTGGCTGAAGCGTACAAAAGAACCGGCAAATTAAATGAAGCCGGCAGGGTATACGGAAGAGGTTATTCTAAAACCGGTCACATCATATTTCTCCTGAAAATGGAAGATTTGTATATCGACAGAGGAAACCCTGAGGTTATATTAAAAATTTATAGAAGAATACTGGATATATCACCTAAAAACTATCTTGTATCGTTCCTTTACGCACGGTTATGTCTGAGACTCGAAATGATCGATGAAGCGATCGATATGTTAAACACCTTGTTTGCAGAAGGATTAGATTTCAAGGGCTTGCATAAGGCAATGGCTGAGGCATACATCCACAGGGGCGAAATGGAAAATGCCGTTGAGGAATTCAGGAAAGCCTTTCCTGCAGAACATGTTTATATCCCCTTTATTTGCACCAATTGCCAGGCCAAGAAAGTGGAATGGGTCAATTTCTGTGAAAATTGCAACAGTTGGGATACAGTCAGCGTTAAGAGAGAAGATTTTCTTTACACCGAATCATCAGAACTGAAAATGTTTTATGAAGGAGAAGACTGGGACAGGGAAGGAGTGTAATGCTCAAAGACGGGATGATCTTTCACGAAAAAAACTGCATTGCATAACCTATTTAATGCCGTTTCGGAAATCATATACCCCCTACACTGTGGCGGATGCGGTTCTAAAGGTGACACACTCTGCAAGCATTGCGTCACATCATTTACATTCGTAGAAGATGCGGCGGCATGTCCCCTCTGTGGACGATGGATCGGAAAAAAGATCGTATGCGGTGAATGCATCGAAGAAGAAAGGGGGTTTCAGGAGGGTCACTATGGTTTTTATTTTGAAAACCGCCTCCGCGATGCAATCCATGCATTCAAATTTAATGGCAGGATAGACGTAGGCAGAAACCTTATCCATCTCCTTAAAGACAATATTGTATGCTTCTCTGAAAAATTTGACTGCATAATCCCTGTTCCCGTAACAAACAAGAGGCTGAAAGAGAGGGGCTTTAACCAATCATTCATTATAGGTGAAGAGATTTCTGCTATAACAGACAAACCATTACATCACTCCGTCCTCTACAAATCAAAGAGTACAAAGGATCAATACGCCCTTCACAGGGATGAGAGGAAAAGGAATGTCAAAGGTGTTTTTTCGGTAAAAAATGGTGATAAAATAAAGGGCAAAAGGGCACTGCTTGTAGACGACCTTTTTACTACAGGCTACACGGCAAAAGAGGCGTCACGGATGCTTTTAAAGGCAGGCGCAGAAAGTATTATCTTTTTTGCCCTGGCGCGGACACCTTCATGAAAAAAGTTCTTATAATTTGCCTCACTATAGTTTTTCTATCCTTATTCTCCATAGGAATTTTAATAGGAAACATACCCTCTGTCGGTTCTTATGCGATAAGCAAAATCACCGGTTATGAAGTTCGCATATCAAAGATTGATTTTACGTACACGGATGGAATCATCATCTGTAGCCTGAACGATTTAAGTGTAAAAGGAAACGTTGAGGGGTATGTAAAAAAATGGCTTCTTTCAGTAGCAATCAAAGAAGGATTCCATCTTAAAAATGTCATCTTTTCCGATTTTGATCTTAAAATATCAGACACAAAAGGAAAAACACGTTTCGTCCCCTTGTTTCCCAGGCTTTTAGAGATAAAAAACGGCAAGGCAGCATACGGCAACCATACATTCATAGTCCATGAGATAAAAATAAGCAACCCTAAGCCCGGAGCACCTTTCACTTTTGAAGCGGGTGTTGAAAACGATCATTGGTTTAAAACCTTTAAGGCCTCGGGAGAAGGCATATATAAGGGCGGGGCTCCTGATCTGAAAGGACAGATTCATGTGACACAACTGAATTTGAATAAGCTTTCAGATAACTTAAAAGGCACGGCAAATGTTAATGGCCCCTTCGTCTATACAAAAAAGGAGTTTTCTCTGAACGGCCCTTTTGAAATCTTCGACTATGAGGAAAGAGATAAGCCTTTCAGAAGGGCCCTTTCCGTTGATAAGGCGATGGGGAATGTTCTTCTTACTTACGCGGGTAGTGTAACAGATATTAAAATGAGTCAAATGCAGTTTAAGGGTACACCCCTCACACTGGATTTGAAATTCGAAAAAAATAATTTAGCACGGTTAGAACTTGGCTCTGGGTTTCTCGACCTCCGGGATATAAAATACTATATAACGATTGACAGTCTCGCAAAAACACCGGTTGATATATGGAATTACCTCCATGAAGGAAAAGTAAAAATAAAGAAATTCATCCTCTCAAAGGGAAATATTGTAAATGCTGACCTTGAATTTAAGGACGGAGATATATTATACAAAAATCAGCATTTTAAAAACGTGGAAGGGTCAATAACTTTCGACGACAAAACATTAAATCTATCGAATTTCAAGGGGTGGTTCAAGACAAGCATGTTTCATAATGTATCAGGCGTTATACCCTTTACAAGCGGCAAAACAATGAACATTAAAGGGGACTATGCTTTTAATCTGAAAGATGTTCCCTCCCTGCTTGACCTCGGTGAGCTTAACTTCAGGAAAGGAGAAACCGACGGGACGATAGAATTAGGAGGAAATGAAAAGAAAGGATACACATTACGCGGAACGGGGAAACTGAATAATGCCGACGCGATCTGGAAAAAGGTTTCAGTTAACGCAAAAGGGTCCTATACATTCACCAATGATGAGATTGCCTTTGATCCGCTCATCTTAAGCAGGGGTGCCACGAACATAACGATCAGAGGAAAATGGCATAAAAATTTTATGGACTTCAAGATAAAAGGAGATCTGGATGTACTTCATGCCAAACCCTTTCTTGTCGCCCTCCCCTTCGGTATGGAGGGCACAACAGATCTGGACCTCTCGTTTCAACAGGAGAACAAACTGACTAAATTGAGCGGGGATATTGTGATGGATAACCTCTCCTTCGAAGCCCCCGGCATTGTAAAAAAAAAATCCGGAATAAAAAGTAAAGCAAGTTTCGTATGTACAAAGGAAGACGACACTATTTATATAGAAGAGCTCCTGTACAACCTCGACGTAATCAATCTGAAACTCAGAGGTGGCATCGAGAATAACAGCACAATAAACTTTGATGCTGCCATGGATGTTTCAGGTGTTGAAAGAATCGCTCCTCTCTTTTTTTTTGACAGCAAAACCACTAAAGGTGAACTCGAACTCAATGTGGTAGTGAAAAG
>JAPLKD010000276.1 GCA_026388245.1 Pseudomonadota bacterium
GCTGCATGGGGCATCAATAATCTTCTTTGTCTTTCGGGCGATCATCAAAGCTTCGGCGACCACCCTACAGCGAAAAATGTTTTTGATATCGATTCTATTCAGCTCATCCAGACCGTAAAGCGGATGAGGGACGAGGGGAAGTTTATAAGCGGGGAAGAAGTGAAGGGAAGGCCTGACCTGTTTATCGGCTGTGTCGAGAACCCCTTTGCAGACCCGTTCGAGATAAGAGCTATGAGGCTCGCAAAAAAGGTGGCGGCTGGCGCCCAGTTTGTTCAGACTCAGTGTGTCTTTAATGTGGAAAAGTTCGAAAAATGGATGGAGATGGTGCGCGACCTTGGTATCCATGAAAAAATTTACATCCTTGCAGGAATCACCCCATTCAAATCGATTGGTATGGCACGTTACATAAAGACATCGGTTCCTGGTATGGACGTACCGGAGGAGATGATTGACCGGCTAAAGGGCGTTCCCAAGGAAAAAGTAGCCGATGAAGGCATCAAGATCTGTGTTGAACTCATCGAGAGGGTCCGTGCGATAAAGGGTGTTGCCGGTATCCACATCATGGCCATCGAATGGGAACAGAAAGTCCCTCAAATTGTCGAAGCAGCAGGGCTGTATCCAAGACCGGTAATAAAATAGATTTCGGATATCGGATTGCGGCAGTGATTCAGTGAATAGTCGTTAGTGAATAGCTGCCCACGCAGGCTAAAGCCTGCGACTACCTTTCACCTTTAACTATCAACTATCTACTGTAGAGCATCATGCAAAGGGCTGCTTGACACATTGCCTACCTTTCTCAGCCCTTTTAAAAGAAAACCCCGCCTACTTATCGAGCATATGTCCTTCCGTTGGTAGTTGTGAATTATCGAAAGAAATGAACGCTATATGGGCCACAACGCAATGAAAGCTGCAACGTCCAGCCGCCCATACAAGTTGCTCCCGGCCTCGAAAAGGTGCTATATTAGAAGGCAAAGAAAAGGAGGCAGAGCTCATGAAAATAATAGCGATAAACGGAAGCCCGAGAAAGAAATGGAACACGGCAACCCTTCTCCAAAAAGCCCTGGAAGGAGCCGCATCCCGGGGAGCGGACACCGAGCTTGTCCACCTCTATGATCTCAGCTATAGGGGATGTATAAGCTGCTTCGCGTGCAAGACAAAAGACGGCCCAAGCTACGGAAGGTGTGCCGTAAAGGATGGCCTTACCCCGCTTTTGGAAAAAATCAGGCACATAGACGCCTTGATCCTGGGTTCCCCCATCTATTACGGAACTGTGACGGGAGAAATGAGATCTTTTATGGAGCGCCTGTTTTTCTCTTACAGCACCTATACCGATCCGCCTGGATCCCTCTTCCCGGGAAAGATTTCAACGGGCTTTATCTACACGCTTGGTGCTACCGAAGAATTGGCGAAGGAACGCGGTTTCTACCACCACATCAATCTGAATGAAATGGTCCTCAAAACCATATTCGGTGAATCGGAATCGCTCATGAGCTATGACACATACCAGTTTGAGGACTACTCAAAGGTATATGCCCCACGTTTTGACCCTGAGAAGAAGGCAAAGAGGCGGGCGGAGGTCTTTCCTCTCGATTGCGAAAAGGCCTTTGAGATGGGTGAACGGTTCGTCTGAGTAGATGTCACCCACCCCCCACTCATCATTTATGTTAAGCATTAAAGGCTGGTAGATTCAATAAGGAGAAAGGGGGCAGGAACGAGATTTCACCTACAACTAAATAATTTTGCTTCAATGAAATATTGATGATTACCGAGAGAAACAAATCATGAAAATTATTAAATCATTGAAGGCCGCTCAAATCTCCTTTTTGAGTTTAAAGGTAATAACTTTGTAAGTTATTCTAACATGTTAGTTACGGGGAATTTTCGAAAATTCTCAAGTTTTTATTCAATTCCAATAATTTTCTTTAAAAAACCTGTTCGGGCATAAAATGCCCTTGAAGTACTGCCATGTCCAGGACCTTTTGTTCTTGGTTGTATAAAAACACCCATTTTGCCAGTTAAATGTCCAAATCCTCTGTTTATGATAGTTTCTCGGACCAAATTGTAATCGCTCTCGACTTGCCTTGCAACTGTCTCGTTTGTTAGATCAAAATCATAAACTCCATACAATATTGAGTTTGTCTCTTGTTGATTTTCCCATATCCTCGCAACTACTAATTGTTTTTGAAGTTTAGCCTTTAAGTGACTATTAATGAATTCAGTAGCGCTTACATTATAAGGGTCTATCATTGTAATAGCCATCGTTTCTTTAACGGTCAACTTGCCGTTTCTTAATCTTTTCAGTGATATAACTTTTAATTCCCACGAGCCGAAATTGGGGCTTTGCGCTGAGTTTATAGGCAAACCAAGATATCGTTCAATGACATGTCCAGACCAGCCTTTATTCTTTCTACCGTCCCTGAACACCGTTACATTATATCGGTCGGCCAATACTCTCAAATCTTGCCCCATGATCTCGGAAATCTTTGCTTTTGCCACCGGCCTATCCATTATAGCTCCTCAATTGATTATATATTCACTTTCAGTCTCACGTACACCATCAAAAAATTCTGCCTGTGTGTATTTTCTTTGAAGATTATTTTTAAGTGTCTCAAATCTTTTAACCGATACGTCTAAATATTCCTGTTCGGTCTCTACACCTATATAATTTCTTCCATACAAATAAGCAATTAATCCTGTCGTACCCGAACCAGAAAACGGATCGAGTACTAAATCGCCTTTATTGGAGCTTGCTATAATAATCCTCTTTAAAAGGCTTTCAGGTTTTTGTGTTGGATGTTTGCCAAATATTTTTTCAAATGGCTTGGGTGTACCTATTGCCCACACACTCCTCATCTGTAAACCGGGCTTTTTAATAATATCATCACTCCATAAACCATTTTTCATCATTTCATAATTAAAAGTATGTTTACCTTTTTTGCTTTTCCTTGCCCATATAATGGTTTCATGACTTGCAGTAAAAAACCTACAACTCAAATTTGGAGAAGCGTTAGGCTTGAACCAACAAATATCGTTTAATACATGATAATCCAAAAGCTGCATAGCAAATCCACAGGCATATATCGAGTGATATGTCCCGGAAACCCAAATTGTTCCATCTGGTTTCAATACCCTCTTACAAGCAGCCAACCACTGTTTATGAAATTCAAAGTCCTTCTCAACCCCTTTGCTTTTGTCCCACTTACCTTTGTTAACACTTACTCTTCTTCCAGCATGACATGTAAAACCACCATTAGAAAGATTGTAAGGTGGGTCTGCAAATATCAGATCAACTGAGTTTTCGGGGATAGTTTCTAAAACTTCAAGACAATCCCCTTTATACAGCTTGAATCGATTTTGTTCATAATAAATTTTATTGTTTTCGTGCATATTAATTATTATAAGCTAAATCAATGACAAAGTTTAGAAAAATCTTCCCCTTACAAAAGCAAAAGGGGTCTTGCAATAACACATTTAGTCTTGATCCCATCCTCACTTCTCTTCATTATCCGGTAATCACGATCAATTTGCAAGCGAAAATACTATTACAGAATTACTTATTCCCCCCCCATCCCATTTCGGATTGCGGAATACTTCAGTGAACAGTCGTTAGTGAACAGTGAACAGTTGCCCACGCACGCTTCAGCCTGCGGCTACCCGCTTCTTCAGCCTTCAGCCCTCAGCCTGCCTTTTTCCTTTCACCATTCACTGCCTTCATCGCCGCTTCGCCGATACGCCAGTTCGCCGGTTCGGTTCTTCTCGCATGCTCACACCTGTGGGGGCTTTTTCTTCTCCGGCGCAGGTTCCGGGGCAATCGGTATCCGCAGTTCCACCAAAGCACAGAAAACATGCAGCTCATCAAGAAGTGTCACAAGATCGGACTTTGTGTATTTTGAAGCGCCCTTCTCAATAAATGACTCTACGGATCGTAAGACGGTAACATGTTTTGTCATAGACGGGAGCTTTGTGACGCCTGAGTCTGGCTTGGGTTTCTTCCATGCTGTAAGCAATTTCTCAAGTGCGAGATAAGTTACAGGTGCCTTCATGACGGCTTCAAAAATCTTATCGCGATCCGGGCAATCGAGGTTCGCGGCAAAGAGATAGCCTTGTGAAACAGAGAGATTTCCTGCCCGGATTGCTGCCTGAATCTCGTCAGGATTTTTCAACAGTGAAAGTCCGTTATACAGCGTCCGTATTGTCTTTCCGGAGATTTCAGAA
>JAPLKD010000077.1 GCA_026388245.1 Pseudomonadota bacterium
ATATCTTTTTATTGAATTGCTTCAATTCCGTCGTTTCGTAGAATGCAAAAGGATACGCTACAAGGAACATGGCAGCAATATCGTTAACCTTTACGGCTGCCTTGCTGCATATCCACGCGCCGAAGGAATAGCCGGCAAGCATGATGCAGGCATCGTCATCAAGCCGGGCTTTTAAGAACTCCAGTGAGGTAATGAGATCGGCAGCCTCTCCTTCGCCTTCATCGTAATGTCCCCCGCTCATCCCGACACCCCTGAAGTTAAATCTCAGCATAGTGAACCCCTTTGATGAAAACCCCTCTTCAATGGCATCTACAACGTTATTGTGCATGTTTCCGCCATAAAGCGGATGAGGGTGGCATATAACGACACCTGCCTCTTTCCGGTTTTTTTTCAAAATACCTTCAATCGTATGGACGGATTGTATGGAAACCCTTTCTATTGACATGACATACTTATTTTGGTATTTTTCTATCCAAATTTCAAGAGAGAAATAGCATGTCACTGTTCAGAAAAAAAGAAAAAGAGATAAAACCGCACAAAGAAATAGATATCCAGAAAGAGATAAAGAATGCTGGCAAAGAAGAATCCCTCTGGATAAAATGCAGTTCCTGCCAGGAGCTTCTATACAGAAAAGAGGTGGAAAGGAACCAGCATGTTTGCCTGAAATGCTTATATCATTTCCCTATCACTGTTGAAAACAGGATCACCCTGACCTTTGACGAGGGCACCTTTTCCGAGCTCTTCAATAATATTGAACCCGTTGATTTTCTGAAATTCAAGGATACAAAATCCTATAAAACCCGGCTCGAAGAAACACAGGAATCATTGAAAAAGAAAGATGCCATGATATGCGGAAGAGGCAAGATAAATAGGATTGAGGTGGTGGCTGCAATATTTGATTTCTCCTTTATGGGCGGCAGTCTTGGTTCAGTAGTGGGAGAAAAAATCACAAGAACACTTGAAGAAGGCGCAAGCACAAAAACGCCTGTTATTCTTTTCTGCTCATCAGGCGGCGCGCGTATGCAGGAAGGTATTATATCCCTCATGCAAATGTCCAAGGTATCGGGCGCAATCTACCGGTTAAAATCGCTTGGCATTCCCTACCTGACAGTGCTCACAGACCCCACGCTGGGTGGCGTAACGGCGAGCATGGCCATGCTGGGGGATATTATCATCGCTGAGCCCAAAGCAATGATTGGTTTTGCAGGCCCGAGGGTTATAAAAGAAACCATAAAAGAAGAGCTTCCTCCAGGATTCCAGAGGGCTGAATATCTGCTGGATCATGGAATGATCGACATGATTTCGCCAAGGAAAGAGCTGAAACAGTGCCTGCACCGGATATTATCCCTGATAACATGAAGGAATACAACGATACCCTGAGGTACCTTTATAACCTCGAAAAATTCGGTATCGTCTTCGGCCTCGAAAATATAACATGGATTCTCAATCTCATAGATAACCCCCACAAGACACTTAAGGTTGTTCACATCGGAGGGACAAACGGCAAGGGCTCAGTTGCATCCATGCTTTCTTATATTTTGAAAGAAGGTGGATATTGTGTCGGTAAATATACATCTCCGCACCTTATGTCCTTCACCGAGAGAATCACCATTAATGAAGAGGAGATTACGGAAGAAGAAATTGTAGAATTAACTGCATTTATCAGAGAGAAGATCGAAAGAAAAGACAGTAACCGGTTCTTTACCTTTTTTGACTTTACTACCGCCCTGGCTTTTGAATATTTTTATCGAAAAAATGTTGATATAGCACTGATTGAAGTCGGCCTCGGGGGGAGGCTCGACTCAACAAATGTGGTAAAACCTCTTGCAAATATTATAACGAATGTGGGGCTTGACCATACAGAATACCTTGGTAATAATATTATGGACATAGCACGGGAAAAGGCTGGTATAATAAAAGACAGGGTGCCAGTCATCACCGGTACAAAAGACATCGCCAGAATGGTTGTTGAGGAAGTCGCAGAACATCATAACAGTTCTGTCTATGAACTCGACAGAGACTTCAGCTACGAGAAGAAGAGAGACCAGGTAATGGGCTATCAGGGCTTAAGCAAGCATTTCGACGATATTTTTATTAATCTTAAGGGAGACCATCAATGTATAAATGCAGCTATGGCATTATGTACGACTGAAGTCATCTCGCCGCTTGGTTTCCATGTGAGCGATGAATCCATTTACCGGGGTATGTCACGTGTTCAATGGCATGGAAGGCTTGAAGTCGTTAGAGAAAAACCGACGATTATTCTGGATGGGGCACATAATCCGGACGGAATACGTGTATTGTCTGAATTTTTCAGGACTCACCACACAGAAAAAAAGAAAATATTGGTTTTTGGTGTTATGAAGGATAAAGCATACAAAAAGATGCTCGAAGAGATTATCCCCCTCATGGACTTGATTATAATCACAAAACCGGATATGGAAAGAGCGCTTTCCCCCGACGTATTGAAACCATTAATACCGTTGAGTAAGTTAAGTCAGGTCAACCACTCAACTGTATTCTATACGCAAGATGTAAAAAGCGCGTTAGAAAGGGCAAAAAGTGCTGCAGGTGACAATGACTTGATTTTAATCACCGGTTCGTTATACACAATAGGTGAGGCAAGGCAGATAATCCGTGAAATATTTTAGCATAGCCTTTTTTTTAATCACTATTCTTCTGTCGCCATTTACCACTCATGCTAAAACGTTGGACTATAAATCCTCCCTCTCAAACCAGATAGACATATCGGCACGTTTTTTAGAACATAAAAAAGAACAAAATATATACATCGCCAAAGGGGATGTGGATGTCAAGGAAGGAACAAGGATTTTAAATGCCGATTCTGTCATATTCGACGACAATGCCAAAGAAATCTTTGCGGAAGGAAATGTCGTCCTTCAGGACGGGGAAGACATTATAGAATGCGAAAAACTCCAGTTGAATCTCATTACTAAAATGGGATCCATTGAAAAAGGGAAAATATTCATTAAAAAAGGTGGCTTCCAGATTGCGGGTGAGCATATCAACAAGGTCGGGGAATCACAATACAAAATCAAAAACGGCGAGATAACCACATGTGAAGGTGAAAGACCGGCCTGGAAGTTTCTGGCAAGCGACGTGGATGTAACCCTTGCGGGATATGCAAAAACAAAAGGGGCAAAGTTCCAGATACTGAACACCACTGTCTTTTATCTCCCCTGGGGGATATTCCCTGTTAAAACAGAAAGGGAGTCAGGACTCCTTATGCCGGGGTTTGCACTTTCGAGCAGGGATGGCATGAAAATTAATACCTCCTATTTCTGGGCAATCTCTAAAGATAAAGACGCTACTTTCTATCTTGATTATATGGGAGACAGGGGCATTAAACCAGGGGCCGAGTTCCGGTATGCCCTTTCGGAAGATTTTAAAGGAACTCTCTATTCATCAATTATCAGCGACAGGGCATATGGCAACACCCGTTACCAGGTAAAGGCCAAGCATGAACAGGTTATGATGAAGGACTTAATTTTCAAAATAAATGCCAATTATATCTCAGATATTGATTATCTTGAAGACTTTGGACAGACATCGGCTGAGAGGAGCGAAAACCTCATAAAATCAACAGCATACCTTGAAAAACCCCTTCCGAAATCACTCCTCACCTTTGAAGCGTCATACTTCAAAAATTTAGTCCAAAAGAATAACGACTATGTATTTCAATATCTTCCCTCCATTTCCTTCTTTACAGAGTATATGCCTATTTTGAAAGAGAGGTTTTATACAGACATCTTTGCAGGCCTTACAAATTTCAACAGGGCTGAAGGTGCAAACTATACACGATTAGGTTTCGAACCAAGGTTGAGGATGCCTCTTTCCTGGAATGGAATCAATTTCCTCATCAATGGCACCCTCTATGAAACAGGCTATGCGATTTCAAAATCCGATACCATGAGCAACCAGACAAAAATTCGCCAAACAGCCAAGATAGAAGGGGATGCAAATGTACAGTTCCTGAAAAATTATCATACCGATATCTTCAAGATTGGCGAAATGCAGAGCGTCATAAAACCACAGTTGTCATATACATTCATCCCGAACACAACATTCAGTGGTATCCCTAACATTGACCCTTATGACAGAATGTACAATACAAATGCCATTACCTATTCCCTATACCATTATCTCAATACAATGTCTGATCAAAAATCCAGAGAGTTGTCCCTATTTGAGATTGGACAGACATACGGACTCTCGGGCAACTTAGAACCTTCAACGCTGTATGATGGATACGGGAGCAAGTTTTCTAATATCAGGGCCAGATTCACGTTGTATCCTGTAGATAATTTCATGTATAGTAACGAAAGCGCTATCAATACAAGCGGTAATGGCCTTGCTGTTATGAGAAATACTTTGAGTCATAAATATCCTGGTATTTACTGGATAAACCTCTCCCATTATTATACCAGCGATTTGAGTAATGAACTTTTTTCTGATATAGGAGGATTTTATAAATCTTTTGAAGGGAAATATCAGATACGGTATTCCTTTAAAGACACCACCTTGATTGATACGCTCTATCAACTCACTTATCGCCCTAAATGCTGGGCCGTCACGTTTGCCCTGATTCAGTCAACGAGGCCGAATGATACAACCTTCCGGCTTTCCCTGGATCTTGCAGGTATCACAAGCATGCAGTAATTTAATGAAGGTGAAAGGTGAAAGGTTGAACATAGAACGGCTTAAAGGAAGGAGGTTTTTATGAAAGGAATAATATTGGCTGGAGGACTGGGGACAAGATTACATCCTCTTACAAAGATAACAAACAAACACCTGTTGCCAATATACGATAAACCCATGGTGTATTATCCCATCCAGACACTGGTAAACGCCGGGATAACAGATATCATGATAGTGACCGGGGGCAATTATGCAGGCGACTTCCTGAGGTTGCTGGGGAACGGGAAAGAGTTCGGGCTCACACACATTCATTACGCATATCAGGAGGGAGAAGGGGGAATAGCAGACGCCCTGTCTCTGGCAGAGTGGTTCGCTGAAGGTGAAAAAATATGCGTCGTTCTGGGCGACAATATTATTGAAAACAATATTGTTAAGGCGGTAAGGGACTTCGAAAAACAGGATAAAGGTGCAAAAATTCTCCTCAAAGAGGTGCCTGATCCTGAAAGATTTGGTGTAGCGGAAATCAGCGACGGGAAACTTATAAGCATCGTGGAAAAACCGAGGGTACCAAAAAGCAACCTCGCTGTTATCGGCATATATTTATATGACGGCAGGGTATTCGATTTTATCAAGACCATTAAACCATCCGATCGCGGTGAGCTTGAAATTACTGATGTGAATAATGCGTATCTGGAAAACGGGACAATGACGTGGGGGATGCTCCACGGCTGGTGGACCGATGCAGGTACATTTGAATCATTATTACGTGCCAGCATACTGGTATCGCAAACGGGAGCGAATAACATCAATAGCGTGGAGCGTAGAGCATAGAGCGTAGAGTTAAAGGCTCGTGGCTCATAGCTGATGGCTGATAGCTAAAAAAGGAGAAGATAATGATTAAGGATGTTGTTTACAAACAGTTAAAGTTTGTCCCCGACGAAAGGGGAAGGTTGATGGAGATTTTACGGGATGATGATGAAATCTTTACCAAATTTGGTCAGGTCTATTTAACAACAACCTACCCTGGTGTAGTCAAGGCATGGCATTACCATAGGATACAGGATGATCTCATCTGCTGCGTCAAAGGAATGCTGAAACTCGTCCTTTACGACGACAGGGAAGCATCACCCACAAAAGGCGATGTGAATGAATTCTTTATCGGGGA
The DNA here is from genome assembly GCA_026388245.1 of Pseudomonadota bacterium. Taxonomy (GTDB): domain Bacteria; phylum Desulfobacterota; class Syntrophorhabdia; order Syntrophorhabdales; family Syntrophorhabdaceae; genus MWEV01. Next base: position 5,825 of record JAPLKD010000077.1, read on the forward strand.
ATACAATCCGGCCATTGTGAGGGTTCCAAAGATGGTCTACCACGGATGGAAATGCATCAGCGATGAAGAAGCCCTGATCCTCAATGCCCCCACCGAGACCTACAAGCGGCAGCAGCCTGACGAATACAGGAAGGATGCCCATACAAAGGACATACCTTACAAATGGGATAGGAAGGATGGATAATACGCATATCCTGGTTACAGGGGGTTGTGGTTTCATCGGGAGTAATTTTATAAGGCATATGCTGTCAAAATATCCTTACAGCATAATAAATCTCGACAAGCTTACCTATGCGGGCAACCTTGAAAACTTAAAAGATATTGAAAATGACAGGGGGTATTCCTTTGTAAAGGGAGATATTATTGACAGGCATCTTCTGGAGCATATTTTTGATACCTCAAAGATTGATACTATTATCAATTTTGCGGCGGAGTCGCATGTTGACAGAAGTATCATGAACCCCGATGAATTCATACAGACAAACATTAACGGCACATTCAATCTCCTGGAAATTGCAAAGAAAAGGCGCATTAAACGGTTTGTTCAGATATCAACGGACGAGGTTTACGGTTCCCTGGGGAAAGAGGGTAAATTCACCGAGTATACGCCCATTTCTCCAAACAGCCCCTACTCTGCATCCAAGGCTTCTGCAGATATGCTGGCAATGGCATACTTTAAAACGTTCGGGATGCCTGTCGTCATCACAAGGTGCTCCAACAACTACGGGCCATACCAGTTCCCTGAAAAACTGATACCCCTCATAATCACAAATGCCCTTGCGGACATTGCATTGCCTGTGTACGGTGACGGCATGAATATCCGTGACTGGATTCACGTATCAGACCACTGCGAGGCAATTGATACCGTACTCCACAAAGGAGTGGAAGGCGAGGTTTATAATATCGGCGGAGAAAACGAAAGGGCCAATATCGAGATTGTAAAACTTATCCTCGATATCCTCGGCAAGCCTCATTCGCTTATACAATACGTAACGGACAGGCTCGGCCATGACAAGAGGTATGCCATAGACTCCACAAAAGTGAAAAACGAATTGGGTTACAAGACAAGATTTGACTTTGGAAAAGGAATGGAAGATACGGTAAAGTGGTATATCGATCATAAAGAATGGTGGCAGAGAATCAGGAGTGGTGAGTACATAACATATTACGAAAGAATGTATAAAAACAGATGAAGATTATAATAACCGGCGGCAAAGGCATGTTGGCAAGCAATCTTTTACCGACTTTCAGTCGTTACCATGAAATGATTACCGTGGATATTGACGAATGGGACATCACAAACAAGGAAAAGGGCGAGATCTTCATCAAGGAACATAAACCGGATGTCATTATCAATCTCGCCGCTATCACCAACGTAGATGGCTGTGAGGATATTCCTGAAATTGCACAGAAAGTGAACGGCTATGCCCCGGGAATTATTGCTGAAATCTGCGAAAAATACCGGGTTAAGCTTGTCCATTTCAGCACAGATTATGTTTTTGACGGCACCAGGGACTCCCCTTACAATGAGGAGGATATCCAGAACCCACAGTCGGTATACGGGGAATCAAAGCTTTCAGCCGAGATACAGATCAGGAGAAATAATCCTTCAGCCCTCATTATGCGTGCAGAATGGCTTTATGGAGGCGCCCTGGGTGGTGGGGATTTTATCACCAAGATTACAAAGGTTGCCAGGGAAAAAGGACGCGTAGAAGTTGTCAACGATCAGAGAGGCACCCCTACCTACGCAAAGGATGTCGGTGAACCCCTGAGGGCACTTATAGAAAACAACAGGTCCGGTATTTATCATATATCAAACAGCGGTTCTACCACATGGTATGGGTTTACAAAAGAGATTTTTACCCTGTTGAACATAGATGTTCCGCTCAATCCAACAACATCGGATACATATAAAACCAAGGCAAAACGTCCGGCAAATTCTGTCTATGACATTTCTAAACTTCAGAGAGATACGGGCATTACCATGAGACCATGGCAGGAAGCCCTGCGTGAATATCTGCATTTGCAAAAATGAAAGTTGTCTTCTTCTCAGATGCCCATCTCGATAAAAATGACATTCAAAAAATAGAATTTGTTGAGAAATTCATAGATGATGTGTGCCACGATGCGGACATGGTCTTCGTACTGGGAGATCTATTCGAATTTTACCATGGCTATGACGGATATATATTCCCCTGGTATAAAAGCGTTACAGATTCTCTGAAAAACCTGGTTGAAAAGGGAAAAACGGTGTATTTCATTGAAGGTAACCATGAGTTCCACATGGGTAACTTCTTTCAAAATTACACCGGCATACAATGTGTTCATAGTGTTGCTATGGATATTGAAGGGAAAAAAACCTACATAGCACATGGTTACGAAATCAGCAAGTTCTACCTCACAAAATTCCTTAAAACACCCTTTGTCGGTAAAGTGATGGATACCCTCGGCCCGGAGATTACATGGTCAATCGCCACTATGGCAAGGGTCTTTCTATCCAACAAGAAGAAGTCTTATAATAATAAAGCAATGGACCTTTTCAGAGAATATGCATTAAAAAAATTTGATGAAGGGTACGATGTGCTCATATTGGGACATTCACATATGTTTGATGCATTTGAACACCAATCAGGTGATATAACAAAACAATACTTTAACACAGGTGACATTATCCGGTATTGTTCATATGTTGAATATAACAGCGTTTCCGGATTTGAATTAAAAAAGTATAGCCCTTAGAGGCAGGGTTCAATGATTAGGTGATTGGATGATTGGAAGTTTGGCTAACCCTCTAAACCTCCAACCTTCTAACCCTCAAACGTGTCGGCTTGCCAGTCTAACTTTTTCACCTTTCACCTTTCACCTTTCACCTTTCACCTTACACCTTACACATAAACAACGTCCATGGACGTATCCGTTACCCTCTCCAGCCTGTGCTTCCGCACAATAAAATCCACTTCAATGCCTATTGCACCCTCTCCTGGTATTACAAACTTTGGTTCAAAGGCAAAGACCATGCCCTCTTTTAATATTATCTCATGTCTCGGCGTTATTACAGGAAGCTCATTGATTTCAAGACCCAGTCCATGACCAATGAAGCCAACCTTTCCCTCGCCATGACCCATGAAATAATCATCAAGCCCTTCTTTCCCGGCTTTGTGCAATGCCCTCGTAAATATCTCCGTTCCAACGACACCCTCTTTTCCAAATATCATGGCATCCTCGATGATGTCTGCCGCCACAGCATGTCCCTTCTTAAAAATCTCTTTCATGTCTCCCACAGCAAATGCCCTTGTTTCATCCGTAATGTAACCGTTATAACCACCTCCATAATCAACGAGAACAGGAACTCCTCTCCCGATTCTGTTGATTGAAGAGCCCTGACCAATGGCAGGTGTAATGCCTACGCCTGATATGGGCACATCAGCCCCTGAAGGTATTGTGGCAGAGTATCCATGGGTTACAAAGCAGTTCATCATTTCCTGATTCAGGCCCCTCATCCGCAAAAGACCCTGATGCCCCATCCTTCTCCCTTCTGCGACAAGGGCTGCATCAATATCAATCTCCCTTACGCCTTCCCTGATGACTTCCTTTGCCTTTTTAAAAACATGGCCGATAATCTCGCCTGATCTTTTTATCTGTTCTAATTCAAAGGGGCTTTTTATCACCCTTACATCTTTAATTAACCGGGAAATATCAGTTATATTATCGTAGCCGAGAATATTCTTCCACCGCTCAAAAACCGTTACAGGAACAACATCAAGCTCCATACCTCCCCTGCCCTTTAAAATCTTCATATCTGTAAGGATATCCTTAACGTCTTTGTCCCTTTTTATGGGTGTTATCTTGAGGGATGTCTCAACAACTGCCCTGTTTAAGCTTTTCAGCACAAAAAAAACAGGTTCCCCGTCAAGAGGAACAACAAGGATAGCATTCTGCAAAGAACCGGTAAAATAGAATAAATCCACATTCTGAATGATGACCGCAAAGGAGAACCCGTGCTCTGCCATCCTCTTTTTAAGCTCTATGATCCTGTTCTCTATCTCTTCTTTGGGTGTGAACTCACACAGATTTAGACTCTTCAACATAGCTTACGACCCTCCCGATGATGTCTTCCTTCTTTATTTTTTGAGATTCTTTCTCATTCCTTACCTTTAATTCAACATACCCTTCTTTTAAATTTCTTTCGCCTATGGTCACCCTTAAGGGTATACCAATAAGGTCGCAGTCTTTAAATTTGACCCCCGGACGCTCATCCCTGTCGTCCATCACAACATCAATGTTTTTATTCATTAAAGCCTTATATACGTTATCAGCCAGTTCCATGCTTTCAGCGTGAGAATTGTTCACGGGCAGCACATTTACCTCAAAAGGCGCTATAGCGATGGGGAGCACAATCCCGTTTTCATCATAACCCTGTTCTATTGCGGCAGCGACAGTCCTGCCTACACCTATGCCGTAACAGCCCATGACCATATGCCTTTCCTTGCCGTCTTTATCAAGAAATGTGGCGTTCATGGCCTCGCTGTACTTCAAGCCAAGCTTAAAAATATGGCCCACCTCTATCCCTCTTGTGGACAAAAGAGTTCCTTTGCATTTCGGACAGAGATCCCCATCCTTCACCACTTTCAGGGCATAAAAACCCTCAACCTTAAAGTCATCGACATTAACATCTACGACATGAACATCCTCTTCGTTCCCGCCTATGACAAAGTCTTCCATAGATTGTACATCACTGTCTGCATAGAGAGGAATTTTGAGACCGATAGGCCCGGAAAAACCAAGTGGGCCACCCGTAACTTCTTCTATCGTGTATGCGTCGGCAAGCTCCAGATAATCGAGGGATAAGAGGTTTACCAGTTTTGTTTCGTTTATCTCCCTGTCTCCCTTTACGAGCACGCCGATAACGCCTTTATCCGTCCTGTAGATCATTGTTTTGAGGAGCTTGTCGGGCATTACCTGTAAAAAAGAAGCCACCTCTTCCACCTTTCTCTGCCCGGGTGTTTCTACACGCATGTAATTGCCATTCCTAACCCGCTTTTCCCTGCCGACAAAACCTGCTTCTGCCTTTTCCAGGTTTGCTGCATAACCACATGTATCGCACGAAATAATAGTATCTTCTCCGGTATCGGCAAGGACCATAAACTCATGGGAAAAGCTTCCGCCAATCTGCCCTGTATCTGCCTCTACCGGTTTGAATCGCAACCCGCAGCGCTTAAATATGTTTACATAGGCATCATACATATCCATGTAACTCCTCTCAGCGCCTGCCTCGTCCATATCGAAGCTGTAAGCGTCCTTCATGGAAAATTCCCTGCCTCTCATGACCCCGAACCTCGGTCTGATCTCATCCCTGAACTTCGTCTGGATCTGATAGAGGTTAAGTGGCAATTCTTTATATGACTTTACCTCCCTCCTCACCAGGTCGGTAACAACCTCTTCGTGGGTCGGGGCAAGGCACAATTCCCTGTCGTTCCTGTCAACAAATCTTAGGAGCTCCTTACCGTATTTTTCCCACCTTTTACTCTCCACCCACAATTCTTTAGGCTGAACAACAGGCATGAGGATTTCCTGTGCACTCTTTTTGTTCATCTCTTCCCTTATGATCTGTTCCACTTTCCTTAATGATTTAAGTCCCATGGGCAACCACGTATAGATCCCTGATGCAAGCCTCCTGATATACCCGGCCCTGAGCATCAGTTTATGGCTTACAACCTCCGCCTCTTTCGGAACCTCTTTCATTGTGGGAATGAACATTTTTGAAAATAGCATTTATTCCTCCTGCAAATATAGCTCATGGCTCATGGCAAAGACAGTTTCTTTAGTTTCTATGGTTTCTCCTGTTTGTCTTGTTATTAAACAAAAGAAACTAAAGAAACAATATAAACCAGAGAAACAGCATCAGTTGATAGCTGATGGCTGAATCAGTGAAAAATTACTTCATAACAGGGAGATTATCAAGGGATTTGTTGGAATTGAGAATCTGTTCTATTAGTTTGATTGGTCTTATTGGTTAGAACCCATTGCGGTATGATCCGGGTACATGGGTTACACTTTGTTCCAGGTACATAGGTTACACTTTTCTTCTCGTTTTGGGGTTGCCGCATTCAACGATGGTCTGTCGTACCGGCACCCTCTCAATCACGTCCTTGATCTTCATGATCTTC
>JAPLKD010000259.1 GCA_026388245.1 Pseudomonadota bacterium
CGGTCGGGTACTTCTGCGAAAGTGGAGGTGTCCATTGTATTTACCGACGGGCTGGAAATATGGAGTGTATCAGAGATTGCCGAGAACATAAACATGGCATCCTTTATGGCCCTCCTCGACGGGTTTGAATATGCAGTATTATCGAAAAGCATTAATGAATGATTACAAAAACCCCGTACAACTTTTCAATATCTGAGATGTTAGTTTGGTCCGACCCCGATCCGGACATGATCCTGATAGAACATTCCAGCATTGTCTCGTTATGAAAGAAAGTATTTGTATTTCAAATGTTAGATAGATACAATATTTGCGGATGGGAAAAATATGGAAAGACCGCTCAAAGAAATAATTGGAATTCTTTCAAAGCATAAACCTAATCTTTGTGAAGATTATGAAATCAGGGAGATTGGAATATTCGGTTCTTTTGTTAGAGGAGATCAAAGAAAGGGAAGCGATATCGATATCCTTGTAGAGTTCTCTGAAATTCCAGGGCTTCTCCGATTCATTGAGATAGAAAATCATCTCCGGCGCATCCTGAAGAAAAAAGTCGATCTTGTCAGAAAAGGTGCCATAAGGCCTGAATTGAAGGAGAGGATACTAAGCGAGGTTCTCTACATATGAAGAGAGAATTCGTCTTTTTCATTCGTGATATCAAAGAGGCCATAGAAAGTATTTTGAAATTTGTTGGAGATATGGATTTTAATGCTTTCTGCGAAGACGAGAAGACACAAAGCGCAGTTGTTTGGAAAATCGCAATCATAGGAGAGGCAGCCAAGAACGTTCCCCAATATGTCAAAACGAAATACAAGGGAATACCCTGGAAGTCAATGGCCGGAATAAGGGATAAAATTACCCATTTCTATTTTGGTCTCGACTATAACGTAGTGTGGGGTGTGGTCAAGAAAGAGCTGCCGGGATTAAAACCTCACATAGAGCGAATCCTGCAAGAACTTGAAGAAGAAAAAGATGGCCTTCAGTGATGTGCCTGTCTATTAGGAAAGATAACTTTTTTAACCACAGATAAAGACGGATAAAGACGGATGGGATATTCTTTTATACCCGCTTGCGGGTGTACCGATGTGGCAAATCTTCCATTTGCCTTTCATCGCAAGCGACCTCTCCCTTTTTCCTTTCATTGCGAGGGCTTTAGCCCGTGGCAATCTCAAAGAATGGGATTCCCCTCGTCTGTATTGACTTTCTGGAGATTTGGAAAGTTTCCGACACAGTGTAGGCAATTTCCTCCGGCAGGGTTTTGGGCCTCCGGTCGTAGCTTGCCAGTTCACTCATAAGGAGGGCTGAAGGCAAAGAAGGCTGAAGGTGAAAACTGGGTACGAATTACGATTCACTATTCACTAACGACTATTCACTGATGCAACACAGCACTTTAAGCCCTAAAATCGGCCATTTTCCATGTATAAAACGCCTTATTTCAGTGGGTTAGCTTGGTCCGACCCCGATCGCTTCTGATTGCAGATTGCTGCCTGAATCTTGTCATAATGTTTCAAAAGTGAAATCGTGCTAAACAAGGCGGGATGAGACTTTCCTGCGATTTGAGCAATTGCATTCAATGTGAATACAATTTCCTTGGTTCAGCGATTCTCACAAGTCTTCAGGAGTAAGACCGGTATGCTTGGCGATTCGTGCCAACATCTTTGGGCCTATTTCTTCACGATCATGGAATGCAAAAACGTAATCGGGCCAATTGGGACGTACAAGAACACGATGAGAAGTGCCGTGCTAACGCTTGATTGTCCAACCAATGTGAAGCAA
>JAPLKD010000110.1 GCA_026388245.1 Pseudomonadota bacterium
TTCTCCATCTCCGGTCGTGGTACCGTTGTGACAGGCCGTATAGAGAGAGGAATCGTCAAACCCGGTGAAGAGGTAGAGATTGTCGGCTTCAGACCCACCATGAAAACAGTGGCCACCTCCGTAGAGATGTTCCGGAAGATCCTCGATCAGGGTATCGCCGGAGACAACGTAGGTGTTTTACTCCGTGGCATCAAAAAAGACGAGGTAGAGAGAGGACAGGTCCTGGCAAAACCAGGTTCCATTACCCCCCATACAAAATTCAAGGGAGAGGTCTACATACTTACCAAAGAGGAAGGTGGACGTCATACCCCCTTCTTCTCAGGCTATCGTCCCCAGTTCTACCTCAGAACCACTGATGTGACCGGTATCGCCAAACTCCCCGAAGGGGTAGAGATGGTCATGCCCGGGGATAATGTAACCCTCAACGTGGAACTCGTCACCCCCATCGCCCTGGAGAAGGAACTCCGCTTCGCCATCAGGGAAGGGGGCAAGACCGTAGGTGCTGGCGTTGTGACTGAGATAATAGAGTAGAGGGGAAGAAAATGAGGCAACGAATCAGGATATGTCTTAAAGCCTTTGATCATGGTTTACTTGATCAATCGGTTAGAGAGATAGTGGATGCTGCAAAGAAGACAGGCGCACAAATAGTGGGGCCTGTTCCTCTACCTACAATGATACAAAAATTTTGTGTCTTGAGGTCTCCACATATAGATAAGAAGTCACGTGAACAGTTTGAAATCAGAACGCATAAAAGACTGATCGATATTGTTGATCCGACACAACAAACTGTTGATGCCCTTATGAAATTAGAGCTTGCAGCAGGCGTTGATGTGGAGATTAAGTCTTGAGGTGTATAACATGGCAATAGCAGAATTACTTGATATAAAAGGTGAGAAGATCGGTGAAGTAGAGATAAAAGACGAGGTCTTTGGTGTTGATGTAAAACCTCATCTGATACACGATGTGGTCAGGATGCAGCTTGCAAAGCGCAGAAGCGGCACAGCCTCCACAAAGACCAGGAAAGATGTGAACGCAAGCGGAGCCAAGCCATTCAAACAAAAAGGAACTGGAAGGGCAAGACAGGGAAGTATGAGATCGCCCTTACAGGTTGGTGGCGGTGTCGTATTCGGGCCTCACCCGAGGGATTACAGTTATACAATCCCCAAAAAGGCAAGAAGGAGCGCCCTGAGATCTGCCCTCACTGTGAGATATACCGGATACAACTTGAAAATACTTGATAAATTGGAATTAGAGGGAATAAGTACAAAGACGTTCAACGGGATTTTAAAAATGCTGAACCTTACAAAGCCCCTTTTTATTATTAACCAGAAGGATGAAGTTATAGAGAAATCAGCACGGAATATTCCCTATGTAAAGGTATTAAGGACAGACGGTTTAAATGTATACGATATTATAAGGCATGAACAGCTGGTATTGACGCTGGATGCGCTCCGAAAGATTGAAGAGGTATTGGCAACATGAACGAATACGATATTGTTTTAAGACCGATAATCACAGAGAAGAGCTCACTCTTAAAGGATAACGCCAATCAGTACATTTTTGAAGTACACAGAGATGCGAACAAGATAGAAATCAAAAAAGCTATTGAAAAGCTTTTTAAGGTGAAGGTTCTTTCCGTAAGGATCTCTATAATGGATGGCAAAATAAGAAAGCTCGGGAAATTCTCTGGAAAGAGGCCTGACTGGAAAAAGGCAATTATTAAAGTAAGTCCTAAAGATAAAATAACGATTTTTGAGGGTGCATAATGGGTATAAGAGAGTATAAACCGACTTCTGCGGGCAGAAGGTTTATGAGCGCCAACACCTTTGAAGAAATTACGAAGGGTAAGCCGGAAAAATCTTTATCAGGGCCTGTTAAGAAAACAGGTGGAAGAAACAATGCCGGCAGAATAACAACGAGGCATATAGGGGGCGGTCACCGCAGGAAATACAGAGTAATCGATTTTAAGCGGGACAAGTTAGAGGTTCCCGGTAAGGTTTTTGGAATCGAATATGATCCGAACAGATCCTCACATATTGCCCTCATACATTATGCAGACGGCGAAAAAAGGTACATTCTCGCGCCTCTCGGTTTAAAAGTAGGAGACCATGTTGTTGCAAGCATGAAGGCAGATACTGAGATTAAGGAAGGTAATACACTCCCCTTAAAGTTTGTTCCTGCAGGGGCATTTGTGCACAACGTTGAGATGAAGCCCGGTAAAGGCGGACAGTTGGCCAGAAGCGCCGGGAGTTATGCTCAACTTGTAGCAAAAGAAGGTGAGTATGGTCATGTGAGGCTTCCCTCCGGGGGCGTCAGGTTGGTGAATCTGTCGTGCATGGCGACAATAGGACAGGTTGGCAATATCGATCACGAGAATGTGACAATCGGCAAGGCCGGAAAATCAAGATGGCTTGGCACCAGGCCCACCGTGAGAGGAACCGCAATGAACCCTGTAGACCACCCCCTCGGTGGTGGTGAAGGGAGATCGAAAGGTGGAAGGCACCCTTGTTCACCATGGGGGCAGCTTGCAAAAGGCTTGAAGACAAGGAAAAATAAAAGAACAGATAAATTTATCATTAAGCTAAGAGGGTAGGAGGTCTACGTGGCGAGATCTTTAAGAAAAGGGCCGTACATTGTTAAAAAATTGTTGAGTAAAGTCGAGGAAACAAAAAAGACGAAAAGCTCAAAGGTGATAAAGACATGGGATAGAAGCTCTACCATTAGCCCTGATTTTGTAGGGATAACCCTTGCTGTTCATAACGGTAGGAAGTTTATACCTGTTTTTGTGACAGAGGAAATGGTGGGGCATAAGCTTGGCGAGTTTTCTCCAACGAGGACTTTTCACGGCCACTCAGGGGATAGAAAGGCAAAAGTGGTAAAGAGGAAGGATTAAGCATATGGAAATTGTTGCAAGGACAAGGATGATAAGGATATCTCCGAGAAAAGTGCGAATTGTAGGAGATGTTATAAAAAAGAAAAATATTAATGATGCCATGGGTATGCTCATGTACATGCCGCAGAAGGCTGCATTCATTTTAAAAAAACTTCTCGACAGTGCCATTGCAAATGCAAAGCAGAAGAAATATGTTGATGTGGATAACCTTTTCGTAAAAAATGTGATTGTCGACGGGGGGCCGGTGTTGAAAAGATTCCTCCCAAGGGCAATGGGAAGGGCAACGAAGGTCAGAAAAAGATCAAGCCATATTACAATGATTTTGGATGAACTTTAATATTGGAGGTTAAATGGGTCAAAAGACACATCCTTACGGTTTTCGCCTCGGGGTAATAAAAACATGGGATTCAAAATGGTTTGCTTCAAAGAATTATGCAAAATTTCTTCATGAAGATATCATTATAAAGAAATTCCTGAAAACAAAGCTCAAGCAGGCAGGGGTTTCGAGGATAGAAATAGAAAGGGCAGCCAACAAAGATAAGAGAGTGAAGATCAACATATATTCTGCAAGGCCAGGCCTTGTAATAGGAAGAAAAGGCGCAGAGGTGGAAAACCTCAAAAAGGAACTCCAGAAGATGACGGACAAGGAAGTTGTCCTGAATATCACTGAAGTAAAGAGACCGGAAGTTGATGCACAGCTCGTTGCAGAAAATGTGGCCTTACAACTTGAAAGAAGGGTTTCCTTCAGAAGAGCCATGAAAAGGAACGTGTCTCAGGCTATGAAGTTTGGTGCAAAAGGCATAAAGGCAATGTGTGCCGGCAGATTAGCAGGGGCTGAGATTGCCAGAACAGAATGGTACCGTGAGGGAAGAGTCCCTCTCCAGACATTAAGGGCTGATATAGATTATGGATTTGCGATATCTATGACAAAATATGGCGTCATAGGCGTAAAGGTGTGGATTTTTAAAGGCGAAGTATTTCAGGAGGCGGTGTAATGCTTTCACCAAAGAGGGTTAAATATAGAAAGCAGCAGAAGGGCAGGATGACGGGCACTTCGAGCAGGGGCAATACAGTAAGTTTCGGAGATTTTGGTTTACAGGCCCTTGAGTGCGGAAGGCTTACTGCACGGCAGATAGAGGCAGCAAGGATTGCACTTACAAGATATGTAAAGAGAACCGGAAAAGTATGGATAAGGGTCTTTCCCGATAAGCCCATAACGAAAAAACCTGCCGAAGTAAGGATGGGAAAGGGTAAAGGAGCCACAGAAGGGTGGGTAGCGGTTGTCAGGCCTGGTAAAGTGCTCTATGAGATAAAGGGTGTTCCTGAGGACAAAGCAAGAGAAGCATTGAGAATCGCATCTTTTAAGCTTCCTATTGAAACAAGGTTTATTGTAAGAAGCGAGGATTTATGAAAGCGAAAGAGTTGAAAGATCTGACAGCCGAAGAGCTTTTGAAAAAGAAAAAAGATGTTAAAGAGGAAGTGTTTAACCTGAGGTTTCAACATTCCACAGGGCAGCTTGAGAATACTGCGAGAATGAAGCTTGTAAAGCGCGACGTTGCACGGATAGAGACGATATTAAAAGAAAAGGAACTGAATAAATAGAGGTTGAGCATGGAATCAAAAGAGAAAACAAACAGAAAAAGAATAATCGGTATTGTTGTAAAAGATAAAATGGAGAAGACAGTTGTTGTGGAAGTTGAAAGGTCTTTTAAACATTCCATATACCATAAATACGTTCAGACAAAAAAGAGATATAAGGCACACGACGAGACAAACAGATGTACAGTCGGTGACAGGGTTGTAATCGTTGAAGCGAGACCCTTGAGCAAAGAGAAAAGATGGCTGGTGAAGGAAATTATTAAAAAGGAAGTGCATACGCTAATCCAGGAAGAGGTGTAAGAGAATGATACAGGTAAGAACTAAGCTCGAGGTAGCAGATAATTCCGGTGCGAAGAAGCTTGGGTGTATCAGGGTTCTTGGTGGATCAAGAAAACGGTATGGAACAGTGGGGGATATTATTGTCGCCTCTGTAAAAGAAGTGATTCCAAATTCCAAGGTAAAAAAAGGCGAGGTCGTTAAGGCTGTTATAGTCAGGACTAAAAAGGAAATAAGAAGGGTTGACGGCTCATATGTAAAGTTTGATGATAATTCAGCCGTCATAATAAATCAGCATAATGAGCCTGTAGGGACAAGAATCTTTGGACCTGTAGCAAGAGAATTGAGGGCAAAGAAATTCATGAAGATTGTTTCGTTAGCGCCTGAGGTAGTGTGAGGTTAATATGAATAAAGAGTACCATGTTAGAAAAGATGACCTTGTTATGGTTACAACCGGTAAAGACAAGGGCAAAACCGGCAAGGTTTTAAGGATAAACAAAAAGAAGGACCGTCTTGTTGTCGAAAAGGTAAATATGGTAAAAAGACACGTAAAACCAAGCCAGAAGACAAAGGGCGGTATTATGGAAAAAGAAGGTTTAATACATGTTTCGAATGTGATGATTTATTGTGAAAAGTGTTCGAAGCCTGTGCGAGTCGGAAACAAACTGCTCGAAGATGGCAAGAAAATAAGGTTTTGCAAAAAATGCAATGAGGCAGTTGATAAGTAAACGGGAGGCATTCATTGAGAACGACATATATGGAATTTTACGAAAAAGAAGTGATACCGGCTATGATGCATAAATTTAAATATAAAAATGTAATGCAAATCCCAAAAATTGAAAAGATTGTGGCGAATATGGGTGTAGGAGAAGCGATTCAAAACATCAAAGTTCTCGACATCGCATCGGGTGACCTTACGACAATAACAGGTCAAAAACCTGTGATTACAAAGGCAAAAAAATCAATAGCTTCTTTTAAATTGAGGGCGGGTATGCCCATAGGTTGTATGGTAACGCTCCGGAGAGAAAGAATGTACGAGTTTTTTCATAAGCTTGTCCATATTGTCCTCCCCAGGGTAAGAGACTTTAAAGGCGTGTCATCCAAATCATTTGACGGGAGAGGAAATTATACCCTCGGTTTGAAAGAACAGATAATCTTTCCTGAAATAGATTATGACAAAATAGATAAGGCACGGGGTATGAATATTACAATAAAAACAACTGCAAAAACTGACGAAGAAGGTTTGGAATTATTAAGACTTATGGGGATGCCATTCAGGGGCTGATGGAGGAATAAATGGCAAGAAAGGCTATGATTGAAAAATGTAAACGTGCTCCTAAATTTAAGGTTAGGGTAAGGAATCGATGTTCAGTTTGCGGGAGGCCAAGGGCTTTTTTGAGGAAGTTTGAACTGTGCAGGATATGTTTCAGGAATTATGCCTTAAAAGGTGAGGTTCCCGGAGTGACTAAATCAAGCTGGTAAGGGGGGGCTTTTATGCCAACAGTAGATCCTATTTCCGATATGCTAACAAGGATTAGAAATGCATTAATGGTTCGCCATGAATCTGTTGACGTGCCATATTCCAATGTGAAACTTGGTATATCTAAAATTCTTAAAGAAGAAGGGTATATCAGGAATTATAAGATTTTTGTAGATGAGCAGAGGAAAAAACATTTAAAGGTTTATATAAGCTATGACGATGCAAACGTAAGCGTAATAACGGGTTTAAAGCGTATAAGCAAACCGGGAAGAAAGGTGTATGCTAAAGTGGGTGAATTGCCAAAGCTGACAAAACGAATAGGTATGGTAGTACTTTCAACTTCCCACGGGCTTATGACTGATAAAAATGCAAAAAAAAATAATATTGGAGGGGAACCCCTCCTCTTGATCTGGTGAGGTGCAGGATGTCAAGGATAGGCAGAAAACCAATTATACTGCCTGAAGGTGCAAGGTTTGATCTTCAAGATGGAGAAATTATTGTTTCAGGACCAAACGGGACATTGAAGCGAGGTCTTATAACGGGTCTGGAACTGGACATTGCAGGAAATTCTGTTTCAGTCAAGAGGATGAACGATGATCTGAAGACGAAGGGATACCACGGACTGATGAGGACGCTCATTAACAATATGGTCGAGGGTGTGAGTAAAGGGTTCGAGAAAAAGCTCGAGATTGTCGGTATTGGATACAGGGCAGAAATGCAGGGTGATAGCATTGTTTTCTACCTTGGCTATTCTCACCCGATCAAATTCCCCTTGCCCAAAGGGATAACCGCACAGGTTGAGAAGCAGACTCAGGTAACGATAAGGGGATTTGATAAAGAACTTGTCGGGCAAACAGCTGCAAAAATAAGGATGCTGAGAAAGCCTGATGTTTACAAGAATAAGGGTGTAAAATATGCCACCGAAACCTTGAGGAAGAAGGCAGGGAAAACCGGGAAGAAGTAAGGATTAAGGGGTAGGTAATGAACAGAAAAGATAAGGTAGAGTCAAGGATAAAAAGGAAAAAAAGAATAAGAAAGAATATCTTTGGTACAATGGATAAGCCAAGGCTCTGTGTATATAAAAGCCTGAAAGGCATGTATGTGCAACTTGTCGACGATGCGAATGATAAAGTGATTACAGGTGCATCTACATTGAACAAGGAGATTAAAGGACAGATTAAAAGCGGTGGCAATATTGAAGGTGCCAAAAAAGTCGGGGAATATATAGGAAAAAAGGCAATCAGCATTGGTATCACCCATGTGGTATTTGACAGGAATGGTTTTAAATACCATGGTAGGATCAAAGCTCTTGCAGACAGCGCAAGAGAAGCCGGTTTAATATTTTAAGAGGAGGCTCCCTGTTGATTGAGAAAAAACGCATAGAACTTGATGGGATTGAGCTACAGGACAGGTTGGTTTACATAAACCGTGTTGCGAAGGTCGTGAAAGGCGGAAGAAGATTCAGCTTTAGCGCTATCGTCGTGGTTGGCGATGGAAACGGTCGTGTAGGGTACGGTCTTGGCAAGTCTAAAGAGGTACCGGATGCAATACGAAAGGCTATTGAGAGGGCAAAAAAAGATTTAGTTAATGTCAGTGTTGTACACGGGACTATCCCGCATGAAATCAAGGGTAAATATGGCGCAAGCGAGGTATTCATGAAGCCTGCACGGGAAGGCACAGGCGTTATCGCAGGCAGGGCAGTTCGTGCTGTCGTTGAGGTAGCCGGTATAACAAATATATTGACCAAATGCTACGGTTCAAGAAATTATCATAATGTTGTAAAAGCAACAATAAAGGGACTTTCGCAGTTAAAAACACGTGACATGTTTTTAAAGCAAAGAGGTAAGAGTAAGGGCGAGGAGGGTTAATAAGGTGTCTCATCTTAAGATAAAGTGGGTACATAGCACTATCAGTTGCACTCAAGACATGAGGGCAACTGTAAAGAGCCTTGGTTTTAAAAGGCTCTATGAGGAAAGAATCGTAAAAAACACACCGGAAATGAGGGGCATGGTCAAAAAGGTGATCCACCTTGTAAAAGTTTTGGAGGACGTTCAATAAATGAAACTTTCTGATTTAAAACCAAGCGAAGGCTCAAGGAAAAAAAGAAAAAGAGTCGGGAGAGGAACAGGCTCCGGACATGGAACAACGGCAACTTATGGAAATAAAGGGCAACGCGCAACAAGCGGCGGCACCAAAGGCAAATCATTTGAAGGCGGCCAGATGCCTCTTACGAGAAGGATACCGAAAAGAGGATTCAGAAATCCCTTCAGAAAAGAATATGCCTTGATAAAAATTTCTGATCTTGAAATATTTAAAGGAAAGGAAAGGGTAGAGATACAAGACTTCCTGGAAACTGGACTTGTTAAGGATGTGAAATCTGGTGTGAAGCTTTTGTCCGGCGGTGAAATAGGCTTTGCCATTAAATTGGTTGTCCATAAGGCATCTAAACAGGCTATAGAGAAGATTAAAGCTCAAGGCGGAGATGTGGAGGTATTGATTTAATGGGAGGTTTCCAGAATATTGGAAAAATCCCTGAACTTAAGCGCAGAATTCTCGTTACCCTTGCCTTGCTTGCAGTGTATAGAGTTGGCGTTCATATACCAACTCCTGGCATTGACGGCGCTGTATTAGCAGGGATATTCGAAAGAGCGAAGGGAACTTTGCTTGGCTTCTTTGATATGTTCGCCGGCGGCGGTTTGGAACGCCTTTCTGTTTTTGCACTTGGCATAATGCCTTACATCAGTGCATCCATTATTTTACAGCTTTTAACCGTGGTGGTCCCTACGCTTGAGCGATTGTCAAAAGAGGGAGAGTCCGGCAGGAAGAAAATCACCCAGTACACCCGGTACGGGACAGTGCTTATAAGCCTTATACAGGGTTTTGGAATAAGTATCGGCTTAGAACAGATGAGGGGAGCAGGCGGAGAGCTCGTTGTTTACAATGCGGGTTGGAGTTTTAGACTCATGACAATGATTACGTTGACCGGTGGGACAGCATTCATAATGTGGCTTGGTGAACAGATTACAGAAAAGGGTATCGGTAACGGTATATCGCTTATCATATTCGCAGGTATTGTAGCGAGGATGCCAAATGCAATTGCAAGCACAATGGGTCTGGTGAATTCCGGTGAAATGAACTGGTTTGTTGTCATTTTACTGGTTGCAATGATGCTTGCGGTGGTTGCCTTTATTATATTTATGGAGACATCGCAGAGGAGGATACCGGTTCAGTACGCCAAACGGGTTGTCGGCAGAAAGGTATACGGAGGACAGGCGACACATTTACCCTTGAAGCTTAACACTGCCGGCGTTATCCCGCCTATCTTTGCTTCGTCAATCCTTATGTTTCCCGCAACTATTGCCAGTTTTATAGACCATCCGTATATGAAGAAATTTGCAGAGCTCCTAACGCCGGGTACCTTTTTGCACGAGCTTTTGTATGTCGGTTTTATCGTTTTCTTCTGTTTCTTTTATACGGCAATAGTTTTTAATCCCGACAGTGTTGCAGATAATATGAAAAAATATGGCGGTTATATTCCGGGTATAAGACCCGGGAAAAAGACATCGGAGTATATAGAAAGAATTCTTTCAAGGGTGACTTTTGTTGGCGCCATGTATATATCGTTTGTTTGCGTTCTGCCTACTTTATTGGTGAGTAAATTTAATGCACCCTTCTATTTTGGCGGTACCGCCTTACTTATAGTGGTTGGGGTGGCCCTTGATACGATTCAGCAGATAGAGTCGCATCTGATACTCCGGCACTATGATGGCCTTGTTAAGAAATCTTCCCGGATAAGGGGAAGACGATGATGAACATTGAAACTCATTTAAAAGCTTGATATACGGGGCGTCCAAAATATTGCAGAATGGTTATATTAAAGAACAAAGAGGAAATAGAAAAGATCAGAGAAGCAAGCAGGTATGCAATTGATGTGCTTTTTTATTTGAAAAAGTTTGTTAAAGAGGGAGTAAGGACAAAAGAACTTGAAGAGGCATGTGTAGACAGGGTTAACAGGACTGGGAATATTAAACCTGCCTTTAAGGGTTATAACGGTTTTCCATACTGTTTATGCGTTTCTGTGAACGATGAAGTAGTACATGGAATGCCGGGAGAACGTGTTTTGACTGAAGGAGACGTAGTAAGTCTTGATTTTGGTGTTTTTTATGATGGTTTTTGTGGAGATGCGGCATTGACGTATAAAGTTGGCGAGATTTCGAAAAAGGCAGAAAGGTTGCTTTCAGTTACAGAATCCTCTCTTTATAAGGGTATAGCAGAGGCAAGGGAAGGGAACAGATTACACGATATTTCCCACGCGATTCAATCCCACGTTGAAGATGCTGGTTTTTCTGTTGTAAGGGAGTTCGTTGGGCATGGAATTGGCAGAAACCTGCATGAAGAACCGCAGGTTCCCAATTATGGCGAAAAGGGTACAGGCATCAGACTGAAAAAAGGCATGGTATTGGCGATAGAGCCTATGGTGAACATGGGGCGAAGCGAAGTGATGATAAAGCAAAACGGCTGGACAGCGGTAACTAAGGATGGTTCTTTGTCGGCCCATTTCGAACATACCGTGGCGATAACTGATAACGGTCCAGAAATATTGAGTAAACTATAGAAGGATTAATGCCAAAAGGGGAAGGTATAGAGATAGAAGGTACTGTGATAGAGCCACTACCAAATGCTATGTTTAGAGTGGAGCTTCCGAATGGCCACAAAGTGCTTGCCCACGTTTCTGGAAAAATGCGGATGCATTATATAAAGATACTGAGAGGGGATAAGGTCGTCGTAGAGCTCTCACCTTATGATTTAAGCCGTGGTAGAATTATTTATAGGGTTAAATAGGAGGTTTTCATGAAGGTTAAGCCTTCCGTTAAAAAGCGGTGTGACAAATGCAAGATTGTTAAAAGAAAAGGCGTGGTAAGGGTAATATGTGAAAACCCTAAACATAAACAGAGACAAGGGTAAGGAGGTAAAGCTTGGCACGAATTGCTGGTGTTGATATCCCGCGGGATAAGAGAATAGAAATTGCCCTGACTTATATATATGGCATAGGAAGACCGCTGTCGAATAAGATTATTGCTGAGGCCGGTATTGACCCTAACAAGAGAACCAATGCCCTTTCAGATGAAGAGATAGCAAAAATAAGGGATGTTCTGGAAAGGACCTGTAAGGTCGAGGGTGATTTAAGGAAGGAAGTAAGCATAAGTATAAAGCGTCTTATGGACATTGGTTGCTACAGGGGTTTGCGGCACAGAAGGAGTTTGCCGGTACGAGGGCAGAGAACCAAAACCAATGCAAGAACCAGGAAGGGACCAAGGAAGACATCAATGAAAAAAAAGAAGTGAGGTGGATAAATGGCAAAACCCAGAAAAAGCGGCAAGAAAAAGATTAAGAAAAGTATCCCGGTTGGTTCTGCTTTCATACAATCGAGCTTTAATAATACAATCATTTCAATCACCGATCCCCAGGGGAACGTGGTGGCGTGGTCAAGCGGGGGGGTTGTTGGTTTTAAAGGTTCAAGAAAAAGCACTCCTTTTGCAGCACAGCTTGCAGCAGAGAACGCTGCAAAAAAGGCTATGGAAAACGGCATGAAGACTGTAGATGTTTATATTAAAGGACCGGGTGCCGGGAGGGAAGCAGCTCTCAGGGCATTGCAAAGCGCAGGTTTGAAAATACACCTCATTCGCGATATAACACCAATACCGCATAATGGTTGCAGAGCACCAAAAAGAAGAAGAGTGTAAGGAGGAAAACGTTGTCAAGATATGTTGGACCGTCATGTAGGTTATGTAGAAGGGAGTTAACAAAACTTTTCCTTAAAGGGGAAAGATGTTATACCGAAAAATGTGCTATAGAGAAGAGAAATTATCCACCCGGCGTACATGTTGATACAAAGGGGAAGACGCTTGAATACGGTATCCGTTTAAGAGAAAAGCAAAAAATGAGAAAGATCTATGGTCTTGGTGAAAAACAATTTAGACGGTTTTTTACTATAGCTGCAACCAAAAAAGGCATAATAGGTACAAACCTCATCGTGCTTCTGGAGAGGCGTTTGGACAATATGGTTTATAGATTGGGGTTTGCTACCTCAAGAAAAGAAGCAAGACAGCTTGTATCACACAAACACATAATGGTTAATGGGAAAAAGGTGAATATACCTTCATACCTTGTAAGGGAAGGCGATGAAATTTCTGTAAAAGAAAAAGATCTTCAGAGTGTACAAAATGCCCTCGAATCTGTGGTGAGGAGGGGAGTACCATCCTGGCTGGAGATTGACAAAGATAATATAAAGGGTGTAGTGAAACTTTTTCCTGCAAGAGACGATATTACAATGCCTGTAAAAGAACAGCTTGTAGTAGAGTACTATTCAAGATAGTTTTTTCTTACCCCCAAAGGAGGGTGCATGCATATGTTTGAAAAAAACTGGCAGGAACTCATTAAACCGGCAAAAATTGAAATAGAGAAGAAAGAAAGTGCCTATGTGAAGTTTTCTTCTGAGCCCTTTGAACGCGGTTACGGGGTTACTATAGGGAATTCCTTGAGGAGAATCCTGCTTTCGTCAATTATGGGCGGTGCCATAACATCTGTGTGGATTGACGGTGTGGACCATGAGTTTTCAACCATTAGAGGCGTTAAAGAAGATGTAATAGAAATAATATTGAATTTAAAAAAGGTCGTTCTGAGATTGGATGATAAACCGAAAACGTTAAAGATAGACGCCTCCGGAAAGAAGGAGATAAAGGCAGGAGATATTATTAGCGACAGCAATATTGATATTATAAATCCTGAGCACCACATCGCCACATTGAGCGACGAGGCAAGACTATATATGACGATGAAGGCAAAAGTTGGAAGGGGTTATGTGCCTGCGGAAATGAATTATGATGAAAGCGAGCCGATTGGTACAATACCTATTGACGCAGCTTTTTCACCTATTAAAAGAGTTACTTATAACGTTACCCCTGCAAGGGTAGAATCCAGAACCGATTATGATAAGCTTACAATGGAGATATGGACAAACGGCAGTGTTGACCCATTAGATGCCCTCTCATTTGCTGCAAAGATTATTAAAGAGCAAATGCGTATCTTTATAAACTTTGAGGATATTGAAGAAAGCGAAAGCGTAGAAGAAAAGTTCATTGACAAGCAGGATGTTAACGAAAATCTCTATAGAAGCGTTGATGAGTTGGAGCTTTCCGTGAGGAGCGCCAATTGTCTGAAAAACGCCGATATTAAATATATCGGAGAGCTTGTTCAAAAGACGGAACAAGAAATTTTAACGACCAAGAATTTTGGCAGAAAATCATTAAATGAGATCAAAGACATACTATCGTGTATGGGATTGAAGCTTGGAATCAAGCCCGATAGTTTCCCCTCAAGGGATGATTTGGATAAAATGGCATTAAAAAGAAAAGATCATATATAGAGGTTTATCATGAGGCATCAGAAAACATTGAGTAAATTGAACAAAACGAAAAGCCATAGAAAGGCTTTGTTAATGAACCTGGCAAATGCACTTTTTTATCACGAAAGCATCAAGACAACGAACGTAAAGGCGATGGCGCTGAAAAGAGTGGCTGACAGGCTTATTACTCTGGCAAAAAAGAAGGACTTGCATTCTTTAAGGCTTGCCTTTGCATTCCTGCGTGACAAGGCTGTAGTAAGGAAACTTTTCGCCGATATTGGCGATAGATATGTATCAATCAATGGCGGTTACACAAGAGTCCTGAAGATCGGGCGAAGAAAAGGTGATGCTGCCCCGATGGCATTAATCGAACTCACACAGAAAAAAGAAAAAGAAGAAAAAAAATAGCATTTCAATATTCAATTGGGAGATCGTTCAACGGCAGGACAACGGACTCTGACTCCGTGAATCAAGGTTCAAATCCTTGTCTCCCAGCCATTTAAAATCAAGGGGTTATGCTTAAAAGGCTTAATCTCTTTTTTTGTATAAGGTACAATTTTACCACTTTTATTTTTCCAAGCAATAAAGACCCTCCAGATTTCTCCAGGGGGTCACGAGATACTTTACACGAGAAAAAAGGCAATTTTCAGGTTGAAAAAAGTATGATTTCAGGTTGAAAAGTTTTATGCAATTCCAACTTC
>JAPLKD010000194.1 GCA_026388245.1 Pseudomonadota bacterium
AAATATCCTGTCGTCCTTATTAAACCTCATGGTTCCTTTTCTTTCCAGTTCGTCGAGCATCGTTATCGTGACCTTTTCCGGGTCCGCGTCTCTCGATATAAATTCCCTCTTGAAATCTATATAACCGGCAAGGTCCTTCTTCTCGTGCCTGCCGAAGACGATGGCATTTCTGTAATCAATGTACCGTACATCCTGAAAGTGTGCCCTCAGGGCTTCCTCGCCGTTCTCGGCAGAAAAGCCCCTGATAACCCGCCGCAGGTTTGTAAAATCGAAAAACTTCTCCCCCTCCTGAAGCATTGACTCGCTGTGTGTTATGACAAGAAAAATGCCCGAAGGCCTTAAAAGTCTCTTTGCCTCTTCAATTTCTTCGGGAAAAAAATACAGGGAATAGGCAGAGACAACAAGGTCAAAGGAGCCGTCAGGCATATCTATGGGGCAGGGAAGGATATGTTTTTGAAACAGTGCGGTTTTCGATATTCCGCGAGCGGCGCTTAAGAAGGAGGACTCGTTTTCGGCAAGACAGTCGATGCCGAGGATAATGTCGAATCCGCCCCGCAATCCATCTTCGAACCATCCGTAACCACATCCGAGATCGAGAACGTCTTTTATCCCGTCCCAATCGATCATATTAACCGCTATTGACCGTATGTCCTCCTTGTTCTCGGAGTGCTTCTTTATCATCTCGCCGATGGTTCTGTGGAAAACCAGGTCAGAATAGCTGTGTATGATTTCCCTCATTTTGCATATATATCGTAACCGTCTTTTTTTGTAAACGAAAAACTGACGGCGTTTGGTTGAGCGCTAATGATTGAGTGCTTATAGGTTGACAAAACCCCTGTGAGTGTCTAAATATAAAGAACAATAAATTTAATAGGGATTTCGCGTTCTAAACATTCTATTCTACCAAGGGGGTACGAAGGTGCCGATTTACGAATACTACTGTGGGGCCTGTCACAAAAGGTCATCTTTTTTGCTCTTAAGGGTATCCGAGGAGATCGATCCTTACTGTAAGGCCTGTGGCAGCAAAGACGTAAAAAAGCTCATCTCCCGCGTTTCTGTTCCCAAAAGCGAGGAGAAAAGGATGGAAAGTCTCCTCGATCCCTCGAAGTTTTCAGGCCTCGACGAAAACGATCCGCGAAGCGTGGAGCGCGTTATGAGGAAAATGGGGAGAGAGCTTGGCGATGAGCTTGGCGAGGGCTTTGAAGAGTCCATGGAAGAGGCGCTGAACGAGCCGCAATCTACGCCGGAAAAAGATTTCTGAGAGTCCCCTTCCCCTCTCTTAATACTTCTGCCCTGTCATCTACAAGGCTGATTACCGTTGATGGTTCACCTGCCAGGATACCGCCGTCAACAACAAGATCAACGCTCCCCTTAAATTTTTTCTCAATGTCTCTGGGGTCTGTCAGTATGGCTTCTCCAGCGAACCGCGCGCTTGTATTTATGAGCGGTCTTTCTATTAACCCTGCAATGCCAACGGGCACGGGGTGACCGGGTATTCTTATGCCAACTTCTTTTTTAACGGTCATGAGGAGTTTCGGCATGATCTTTCTTGCCTTGAGAACAAACGTATATGGGCCGGGCAGACACCTCTTCAGGGTCTCGAAGGAAAGGTCGCTCATGACGGCATATGTACTTATATCCTTGAAGTCCCTGCATATTATACTCAGTGCCCTCTTTTCGTCGAGCCTTTTTATGAGATAAAGCTTCCTTATCGCCTTAATATTGAAAAGGTCACAGCCCATTCCGTAAAAGGTGTCTGTCGGATAAGCGATTATGCCGCCGTTTATCAGGGTTTCTCTGATGAGTTGCGTTATTTTCCTTCTGGGTCGTTGCGGGTCCCATTCTACTATCATCTTTTCCTTCCTATAAATTTTGCTGTGGCCCTTCTGTTGTTCATAGATGCCGAAATTGTCTCTTCATAAAACAACAGTTGAAAATCCCTGAAAAACGAGATGAGCTCCCCGTCTTCCAGCAGATAGTCAGGGTTTCTCTGATGGTGCCTCCCTCTCTCGCTCGCGGTGTTCGCTGTGTAGATTTCCACTTCATTCTGCCGCTTCAAAAAGGTCTCATAGATAAGAATCCCTCCTTTTCTCAACATGTCCGGTATGTCCCTCATAATATCTCTCAGTAAAAAGTAGAATACAATCACGCAGTCAGCCGAATTGTCTTTGAAGGGCATCGTGGCAGCATCGCCATGAATAATTGATATGGGGTGCCCTGCTGATTCTGTGGTCTCCTTTGCAATGCGGATTGCCTCCATGGATTTTTCTAAACCATACACACAAAAACCTTTTTTCGCAAGAAATATGCTGTCCCTTCCGTTTCCCATGGCGACATCGATTACCTTTTTCCCCGGGATTACCTGCCAGAACTTTTGCAGCAGATCATGGGGCTCTGTGGCTCCGTCGTAATATCCATTCCTGTATTTTTTGTCCCAGTCTACCATTTACTATATTATATTGCATTCATGGCATATGAAGAATAGATTTTTTTGTTTGGTGATGTTATAAGAAACCATGGCCATACGGGTAGTGTTTTTCGACTGTGACGGAACTTTAACGAAGGTAAAAAGCAGTTGGGAGTACATCCACAGAAGGCTCAACATCTGGGACAATCATGCTGATGAATATCAGATGCTTTTCCGTGAAGGAAAAATAAATTATGATGAGTTTTGCAGAAGGGATGCCCTTTTGTGGAGGGGCCTCAACCTTACTGATGTAGTGGAAATCATAAAGGAAATACCCTATCAGGAGGGCGCCGGAGAGACGGTGGCAACCCTGAGGGGCATGGGCATTTTTACGGTCATTCTCTCTACAGGGCTGTCTTTTCTTGTAAACAGGGTCAGGGATGATCTTGGTGTCCACATGTCTCTGTCCAACGATTTGCTTGTAGAAGACGGGGTGCTTACCGGGGGGACAGCAATCAATGTCCAGTATAATAAAAAGGGTTACTGGGTCAATAAGGTTTTGAAAGAAAAGGGGCTGAACAGGCTTGCCTCCTGTGCTGTTGGAGACGGTGAGGGCGACAGGGACATGTTTGATGCGGTAAGCGTATCCATAATGTACGGTTCTGACAACAACGTTGTGCCTTCTTCTGTTTATACAATTCATGAAGGACCGCTTACAAAGGTGGTAGAAATTATTAAGGGTCATTCGGGCGACAATGAAGTGTAAGGTTGCCGGTATTTTCGCTGTTTTTCTTGTCTTAATTTTTATAACAGGCTGTGCCCCGAAAAAGGTCAAGACATACGAGCACATATCAGACATACGGAGCGAGGTTGTTCAATCAGCCGTTAACATGCTTGGAAAACCATACAAAAATGGAGCCAAGGGACCGGATTCCTTTGATTGCAGCGGACTCGCTTACTACGTTTACAAGAAATCAGGTGTTTCATTACCTGTCTCTACGGACAAACTGATCAGAATAGGATACGAAATCCAGAGAAGCGAGGTGCTCCCTGGCGATCTTGTCTTTTTTAAAATAAAAAAGGACCTCCATGCCGGTATCATGCTTAACAGCAGGGAGTTTATACACGCATCCAAGTCAAGGGGCGTTGCCGTGGATGATGTGGATACAAATTACTGGAAAAAATCGCTGATTGGTTACAGAAGCATATTATACTAACGACACTATCTCTTCAGAAATTCTCCGAGGGTTATCGTTTTATAATGTTTTCCCTTCAGAAATGAGAGGATTTTGTTAAAATCCTTCTTTGGTATATACCCGGGTACCTGTGCTATGCGCTTTCCCGATGGCTCAAGCAGCGCTATGGTCGGGTAGCCTCTTATATTATAGAGTGAGGCAATGTCCCTCTTTTTATCCACATCGATCCTTACATACACCACATCTTTCTTCAGGATAGGGTTAATCTCTTTATCATTCAGGACATCACGGTCCATCGCATCGCAATACCCTCAATACCGGCTGTAAAAATAAAGAAGTGCGGGCTTGTCCTCTTTTGTTGCCCTTTTCAGCCCGTCTGTGTATTCGTCTGCCACAAGCTGTGTGCAGGAGAGAGCGAGGAAACCGAGGATAAGAATCTTTATTTTGAATAGTTTTATCAAAGCCTGTTTAAAAGTCCTTTTTCTCCATAAGTTTACACCGTCCATATGCCCTTTTACAACAAGTAATCGCATCTTCTCATTCTCTAACAGTACCGCTCATGCACAGGTATAATGGTTTTTGGCTTTCCCGGGGACATTTTCACATAAAAGTGTCCCTGTAATTTCCAGGAGAAGTTCTTGAACAAATCCGTTCGGGCAATGGTGACAGCCGCCATTACTCCCTGCTGTGAGGCAACACGGATATGCCCTATTCCCTTTCCAATACATCCCGGACAAGTTTCTTCTTCTCCTTCTTTGTGAGTGTATTTATTTGTGGTGAATGAATGCTCTCATTATAAGGGTTTACCATGCTAAGTCAATGATATTATAAGCTAATTAATGATAATTGTAAACAGGCTTTAAACGAATCAAACAAGGGGGAGAAATATGACTGAACAGGAAAAGAGTGGTAGTCCGGAATTTTTATACCTGCCTCTCGATAGTATTATTGTGGAGGAACAGATTCGCTCAAGGATCAATACAGAGGGGGGAGTCTTTTAAAGCCCTTATGGAATCCATTAAAGAACGGGGCGTCATAGAACCCATTATCGTGACACCAAGGGGTGATAAGTACCTTCTCGTTTGCGGGGAAAGACGGTATATGGCATCTTTGATGCTTGATATGGAATCCATACCGGTGCGTATCCTTGATGCGGCCACGCAGAAGGATGAGATACTCGCATATCAGTTAACAGAAAACCTCCAGAGAGAAGACCTCAATTATATTGATCAAGCAAAGGGCATATTGGCCTATATTCAGGCGAAGCATCCTGATAAAGGGTACGATGTGGAAGGGGTGATGGGGGAGTTGGTAGTCTATTTACGGAGGCCGGAAGACTTACTTCAGGAAATCCGTGCAACAGTTGCACAGATTGCAGAAATAGCCGGAAAGTCAATACGGACGCTGTATAACGGACTTTCACTTTTAAAACTTTCTGATGAGATTCAGGCAGCAATTCGGGCAGAAAATCTTCCCGTTTCTCAGGGATATCTCTTCGCCGCAAATCTTGATTGCCCCGACCTTTCGAAGGCAGTGAATAGTGAATAGTGAATAGTGCTGAAGGCAGTGAATGGTGAATGATATCGGAAATCTTTCCAGGTTTTCATTCCGAAATCCAATATCCGCAATCCGCAATCGATATATTCCGTACGGTTTAATCCTGCCGAAGGCGGGACAATGGGATGGGGGTATTAAGTAATTCTGTAATAGTATTTTCCCTTGCAAATTAATTAAGATTGCAGGAGAATTAAGAAAAGGATGTTGGGGATCAAGACTAAATGTGGCATTGCAGTACCCCTTTTACTTTTCCAGGAGGAACGCCAAACAGCTTCCTTGTCAAAGGTCGATCCCTCTGTTTTTACTTGACATGAAATACTGAAAAACATAATATCTTTAAATAATTGCAAGATACCGGTAAGCTAATGAAAGACAGCCAAAAAAAAGATATACAAGACATAACCTTCGATATTAAGAAGACGGTAGACTATTGGGTTGAAAGCGCGACATACGATTTTGAGACAGGAAAGGTTCTCATTAAATCAAAGAGATACCCTTATGCGCTTTTTTTCGGTCATCTTGCACTCGAAAAAATTCTTAAAGCCTTAATCGTCAAAGCAACCGGTCAACACGCTCCTTATTCACATTCATTAACATTCCTTGCCGATAAGACAACCATAGAAATTCCGGAAACAACCATGGATAGGCTTGCAGAGTATATTGAGTTTCATATTGAGTCCAGATATCCAGACGAAAATAGGGAATTTTATAATAAATGCTCGAAAGGATTTACTATCCTAAAATATAATGAAATTGAAGAGGTATATAATTGGTTGACCAAGAAATTAGAAATGTGATTGTAAAATTTGTAGATCTGTTGGCTACAAAGGGCATCCGTGTAAAAAAGGCTGTATTGTATGGCTCCCATGCTTCGGGAAGGGCTAATTCAGACAGTGATCTGGATGTTGCCATTATATCACCTGATTTTGGAAAAGACAGATATGAAGAAAGAAAAACCCTTTTACAGACAGCATGGAGGGTGGACCCGAGAATTGAGCCAATACCTCTTTCGTTGAAATCTTACGAACATGATACCTGGATTCCACTTATTCACGAAATCAGACAAAAAGGGGTAGAGTTAGATTTACATGCCGCTGTTAAGCCTGCAGCAAAACCAGGCAGATTGTCAGGGCCATACAACAAGCCATCAAAACCTCGCAGGATCACTATACCATCGCAAAAATAAAGGATTTTAAAAATATGGCAAAAGAGTCCTGTCCCCGAACGGGGGAATGACAGTGAGCTTGATAAAATGTCTTTAACTGTTCACTAACGACTATTCACTGAATCACTGCCGCAATGGGATGGGGGAAGGCGACATCCACAACCACTCGCTTCTTCCTGCTACCAATAGATTTGAAATTTAATGAACTATCCATGCTTTCATGTGGTTATCATTAATAATGCCAGGTATAATTATTTTCTTGAAAAAGCAATTGGATTTTAGAGAAAATATCAAAAGTTTAGGGCGAGGCAATAAACAGTTTCTGATGTGGAACAAACTATTTGATAGAATGCATGCTTTTCGTCTGCTGGCTTTGCAGAACATCTTTTGCCTGGTCTTTTTTCTTGTTCTTCTGGGTATTGGTTCGGTAGTTTTTGCTTCTGAAAAAGAAGAGACTGTACCGTCGACAAACCTGGTAACCTCGGCTTTCCAAAAAGAAGGAACTGTCCAGTTTTTTGAGCATCTCTCGCTGGGCGTAAAAGTCAAACGCCTCTTAAATAGCCACACTTCCTACGAATTCGGCAACCCCTATCCTCCCTATCAGGCACCTCTCAGCAAGTTGGAGTTTCCACTGGACTCATGGTGGGGCGGGGGAGTGATGAGGTTGAGTTACCCCAGGTTCTCAATTGGCGTTGAAGTGCTCACAAATGCCTTGGGTGATGCCGGCGGGCGTTTCAGAGATTCTGATTGGGAGGATGATAATAACATTGACATGAAAACCACCTATAGTGTTTCGAGATGCCGTATGGAACCCAGTTACATGACCCAGGGTGATATAGATATGGAAGTCTCCGACTGGCTGGGGCTGCCTTCCTGGTTCAGTCTGCGTCCTGTAGTAGGATTACGTTATCAGTATTTCCGCCTGGTTGCCCACAACGGAATACAATACGACTTGTGGACAGGGACGCCTAATATAAACATGCCGCAAAACGGCATCCGTTTTAAACAGACATACTGGCAATACTTTATGGGAGTACGTTTGGGTACAGACCTGGGACAATATGTCGGGGTACCAGACCTCAAATTCAATGCTCAACTGAACTGGGCTTATGTGGAAGGCAGCAACGAAGATACCCATCTGCTCAGAAATGATGGTAAGCGGTTCACCTATGAGGATACGTATGGTGATGCATGGTATGCTTCCATCGGCCTGAAGAAAGGTTTGACAAAGAACCTCGCGCTGAGTGCAGAAATGGATTATCTCCGGATCAACACAACCGGTTCACATCGCTGGTTAATCCGTTCCGAAGGCATTGACTTAAGTTGTGGCAACGGGGTCAAGGTCTGGTCGGAACAGATAGGCCTCTCACTGACCCTGCAATATAGTTTTTAATGGAGTGTAAAAAATAAAAGTTCACCAGGAGATCTGGTTAACTAACTTTAGGGGTGGTACAATAATGCGGGGCAGGTCAGATTCCAATCTTTTAGAATCTAAACAAAACCAGGAATATCACGACTTGTACCGATTCATCGCCTGGCTTGTCGGCACATCAATTCCAATGACAACGATGGTTGTTATGCTGGGGGTATGGTCAGGTTCTTTAACAATAATAGCGATTACTATCGATTACGGCCTCGCTCTGTTTCTTAATATCATATCGTTGATAATACTGGGGATTATCCTGCGGCAAAACATGTTCAAATATCCTTATGGAACCGGCAAGCTCGAAAATTTCGCCGGGTTTTTTTACGGTTTCTGTATCATACCGCTTGCGCTGGCCGTTTTTATCGCTGCCATAAAACGCTACCTCAATCCACCGGAGACAATTGACCTGAGGCTGGCACAGCTGTTTCTTTTGGCTGTTATCCGGCTGGCTGTATTCGCCGTCTGGATTACCCGCCTGGGAAAAAGGTACCCGGATCATTCACCTCTGATGAAGGCCTATTATTTAGATTACCGGGCGGCATTTATTAATGAAACCGCCATTTTTTGCGGGCTGGTGTTTGGCCTGGTTATGGCAAATCGAGGAGAGATGAGGTTTGCCGTTATTATCGATATGGTAATTGCGGCATTGATTGCTCTTTATTTGCTCTATAACGGTTGCCGACTGGTAATCAAAAACTTTCAATCTCTCATCGACCTGCCCCTTGAAGAAAAGTTCCAGTACAAAATCCTTAATTGCTTGACGCATGAGTTTGAAGCATATACAGGTATTGGCACCGTGCACACCCGAATGAGCGGAACCACGCGCATGGTACAGATCGAGCTTCATTTTGACGAGGAAACAACCATAAAGGAAATTGAGGAATTGCGAGAACGAGTGGAAAAGAAGCTGCGAGAACAGGGCGACAAGGTTGTTTTTCATCTGATTCCGCGTTACCTAAACACTAAACAAAAATATCGAAGGGAGTGACAAGCAGCACACCTAAATTAAGAAATCCCTTGGCCAGAAAGATTTCTGCCGTTATAATTATAGTTATCCCCATTATCATATGGACATCTTTGCAAAGGGAACTAACTTTTTTCAGATACACCGGCAAGAAACAGAAATAGAGCTGTCATCCTCAGAAACTTATCCATCCAGATTCTGCCGCTGAAACATAAAATATATTGACACTCATTCCTTTGCATATAGAATGAAAGAATGTGAAAACTTATAGATTGCAGTACAATAACTGTTGGGCATCAGCATGACCCCGGTAGTTGCCCAACCAAACAAGTAGGGGCTAAACGAAAGGAGAGAACATGAATTGGTATCTCAAAGCGTTAAAGAAGTATGCGGAGTTCAGTGGACGGGCACAGCGAAAAGAGTATTGGATGTTCCTTTTATTCTATATTCTTATCTACATAGCGTTTGCCATAATTGACGGTGTGACGGGAACTTTCAGCACAAAAGCTGGAATGGGTCTTTTGGGCGGGCTTTATGCGATAGCATTGCTAATCCCCTGTATTGCAGTGACGGTTAGAAGGCTTCACGATACTAATCGCAGTGGATGGTGGATACTAATCGGTTTGGTTCCACTCATTGGTAATATTATTCTCCTTGTCTTTATGGTGCAGGATAGTTATCCAGGTGAGAATCGGTATGGTCCCAACCCAAAGGATACAGTGTAGCCGCTCAATAAAACAATCCTGCCGGTTGATCTGGTGATTTATAGAGACGAAGAAATGTTATGGTAAACCGGCAAGAAACTGGATTGTCAGCTCTACAAGCTTTTTGCCGATAACAATCTATCCCAGAAAAGATATACAAATGATTCCCAGATTCTCCTTTCTCCTTTTTTATATATAGGGAAAATGAGAATGGAGTATTTCCAATGTTGATCTGCCATTAAATGAATTTTTTATCGGTGGAATAGTGGCTGTCTATGGCGATGAGCGATATCTGACGAATGGTATTCCCGGTATAAAGAAGATTTATCATCTCTATATCGGAAAACGGTTACCTTACCATAAGAGACCATGTTGCCCAGGATGAGGTGGTAGGAAGTAGTTGATATCGGCAAAAATTGGGAGAGAGTGTTTGTTGGAGGGGACGGGTAGAGGTAGAACAGTTGATGTGAGAGAGTGTTGACAGCTTCCTGAAATCGCGGATTTGGTGATTTCTATGGCTATACTTGCTTTCAAGCGGCAATCCGTAACAGGATTGCCAGACATTAAACCAGACATTTTTATTTTGGCTTGACACCCATTTCCATTGACATGTTCCGTTCCGGGGTTTATCTTAAACTTTAGCATGTGAGGTAGTTTCAATAGGGAGGGAATATATCAGTTTGAAACGCATTAATAGACAGTACACCTGCTTATATACAGGCCTTTTCGGTTTAATGGCCGGTCTTGCTTTCTACCTTTTTTGTCGCAAAGAAGGGATTCCGTATTTTCAGAGACAGTTGAGCGACCTCGTTCCCACCATTCAGACAAGCTGGACCGGACAACTGACAGGAGCCTTCCCTGCTTTTATTCATCCTTTTGCCTTTTCCCTGATCGGCATAGGCCTTTCATCGAATACAAGAAAATCCAGGGTATTCATATGTCTCATCTTCTTTCTATTAAACATACTTTTCGAAATTGGCCAGAAATACAAAATCATTTTTATAAAACTTATCCCGCAATGGTTCAGTTCAATTCCAATACTGGAAAATACAAGGGATTTTTTTCTGAAAGGTACCTTCGCTGTAGAGGATGTTATTGGTATAACGCTGGGTTCTTTATCGGCTTTTGCCTGTGCAGAAATAATTTCAATAAAGAAGGATTGCAATGAAAGAGCATAAAAGATTCATTAAAGGTATCGTTCTATTGGCATTGATACTATGTGGTGGGCTTACAATTATAAGCAGCGGGGGCGGAGGTAGCCAGGAGCAAGGAAACCAGCAGGGGATTGTCAAGACCCCGTACCTGATATTTTCAACCTACCTGGGAGGCTCAACGCCCTTTACCACCGGCGGCACTGCCCATACCTTCGCCCAGAACGCCACCGTCGACAGCCAGGGGAATATATACGTAACAGGCGCCACCGAGGTCTCAGATCTTCCAGTACTGAACGCCTGGCAGAATCAACCCGCGGCAGGCAGTACGCTGTCGGCTTTTGTGGTAAAATACGACCCTTCCGGCAATATGCTCTGGTGCACCTACCTGGGCGGCGATAACCAAAGCATGGGCACAGGGATTGCCGCCATGCCGGGCGGCGGGGCTGCCGTTGTCGGCATGACAACCTCGGACAGCTCAGGACCATTCCCTACCTTGAACCCGTATCAGGCGGGCTATAACGGCCAGTCGGATTACTTCGTCACCGTGTTTGATGGCGACGGCAGCGTTCTGTATTCGACTTACCTCGGCGGAAGCGCCATGGAGGGCGAAGCGTCGGGCAACTACAGCGACGACAACAGCAACGGAAACAACGTCTCTGTGGACGCCCAGGGCCTTGTGTATGTCACGGGGACGACCAATTCCTCAGGCGGCACAGGGGCGATTAAATTTCCGGTGACGCAAAATGCCAAACAGCCTAATCTTGCAGGTGCAGGTTCGACCGATGCCTTCCTGTCCATTATTGACCCCACCAAGACTGGCAGTGGTTCGCTTATTTACTCAAGCTTCCTTGGCGGCAAAAAGAATGAAAAAGGGCACAGCATCGCTGTAAGCGCCGCTGGTAGCCTCATTGCCGTGGCAGGTTATACAGATTCCTCAGATTTCCCTACAACCAGCAACGCGTATAGAAGTTTACCTGCGCCATCAGGCTGGACCAGCAACGGTTTTGTAACGCAGTTCACGTCAAGCCTGCCCGGCGATCCATCTTCTCAATATACGATGGGTTACTCCACATATCTCGGCGCTGATTCAAATGTAGCCCGGGATGATGTATACGGCATAACGCTGGATTCAAACGGGTTGATCGTGGCCACAGGCCGTACGCAGTCGGTGGATTTTCCAATGCTCGACTCATCCCAACCTTCCATTTACAACAGCGCTCCCAATCCCACTCAAAACACGCGTAATGATCAGCCCTTCCTGGTTAAGATCAATCCTTCTTTAAGCGGCACGGCATCACTCGTCTACTCCACCTTCCTGGGAGGCGGGTCAACATCTGGCGGCGGCGGTGCATTTTGCACCAGCGTGGCTGTTGATTTGAATGGTAATGCCTATGTCGGCGGTGAAACCGATTCTCAGGGGGTATTATATATACCCTCCAGTGTTCCGGCAGTGGCACCAGAGTTGTTACCATATACACAGGATGCGCTGTTCCCTGCTTTTCAGGGGGGGGAATCTGACGCAATACTGATGCAAGTCAGCCCGGACGGCGCCACGCTTGCCTACTCCACCTTCCTGGGAGGGCAGCTAGGCGACCGCACTTACGGACTGGCCGTTGATCCTTCAGGCAACATAGCCATATCAGGGCTTACCTTCTCTTCGAATTTTCCGGTGGTGAACCCTGCGCAGCCCTGGCCGAACAACCCGGGTAATCAAAACGCCTTTATAACAAAATTCGGGAGGTAAATTCACTTCGCCCCTGGGCAGGAAGGGGGGAATGGGTAGAGTAGAGAATTGGCGCCTCGCTGGACCCGTTTTTGAGCTTTTTGATGTACGCATCTACTAAAAAAGCATGACAATCATCGCCCAACTCTTTCTTTCAGTAATCTACACCCACCGATGGAATGCCCCACACTTGCTTTGTGCCAAACGCAACTTTGTCACTCTCGTTGTTTGGATGACATTCTATAACGTCTTCCTGTAGTCGGTAAATCATCGACCTTTGAAGAAAACATGTGATTTCAACCAGAAATAAATGTTATTAGTTCTCCTTAAATTGTGATATGTATCATGTAAATGTTTACGACTGAGAGGGAGCTTACGGAATCAGGAACCCAGTGCACACACCGAAGGGGTGCATGAATTGGTAACCCCTCACTTAACACTAAGCGCACCCTATTTTTATCCGACCTTGACTAAGAAGTCTCAGGAGGTTTACCATGTCTACCAGCAGAAACAGCTCAGTTGCAAGTCTTGACGCTGCAGAACGACTACCCCGGAACGCCCGGCTGCCCCTCTGCCTTTCGCTCCGCCTTATCCCGCACATATCAGTAAAGCCGTGCAGGTATTTACTGGCATTGATACTTTTCTGCCTATTCTTTATTGTTCCGGCCATTGCGGTAGAAGCGGTGGATTATTGGTCTCCCTGGGTAACGAAACTCTCGACAAATTATGCGACCATCAACTGGCACGGAGCAAGCTGACAAAACCATATCATCGGCAACAACGGCCCAGTATCAACATGTACAGCTCACCGGCCTTGAACCGAATACCTCGTATATCTACAGGGCGAGACCTTCGGACAATAAGGACGTATTCAGCAACCGTACGTTCCGGACAATGCCGGTCAGCGATCCATTTACCTTTATTGTCATCAGCGATTCACATGCTCAGGAGAAACGGTTCAAATACGTGGCAGATGCCATTGCTAAATATGAAACGGATGTGCTTTTTATCCTCGACGGTGGAGACTACGCAGGGTGGGATTACGAGGCATATTGGACCATCTATTTCCAGTATGCCGATGGGATGCTTGCGAAATTCCCCATTTTTCACACTATCGGGAACCATGAATATCATAATCTCGGACATGCGGATGGTCCCCCTACTAACGCCGACCAATACCATTGGACATTTGACGTGCCTGCGAAGGGGGCACTGAACTACTCCTTTGACTGTTCCAATATCCGGTTTATCGTTCTTAACTCCCCGGATCCGAATAATGCTAATGGCGATGATCCGCACACTTCCCTGGTCCTCGCCCAGAGCCAGGTACCTTGGCTTGAGGGACTTCTGAAAGATAATATGGCAGGGGTATTTACCATACATCACCACCCCATCTGGGATTATTTCAACTCCACGAATAATCCTGACCTTCAACCATGGGAAGACCTGTATCATGCCTATAATATCAGCGCAAATTTCGCGGGTCATACTCATAGTTACCAAAGGTATTCAGTAGAGGGGATCCCCTATTTCATCGTCGGTAATGCCGGAGGCAAATTTGCAGACCTTACTGATATCCCTCCGGTTAGCCCTCCGGTGTGGTATCAGTTCGGAGCAACAAGGCAGTTGGGATATCTCAAAGTCACGGTAGATCCGGCAAATAACACAGCGACGGCACAGGAGATTTTCGTCGCCTGGGTTGAAACGGATGATTCCGAGAAGGCTACAGTCTATAACCCGCCGATTATTGCCGAAACCATTACATTTCCTCTTAGACCGACGGTGACGTCCATGTCCTCAGGTGGCTGCTTCATTGCGACAGCAGCCTTCGGCTCATACTTCGATCCATATGTGAAGATATTGAGAGACTTTAGAGACACGTTCCTCGTTACGAACTATGTCGGCCAGTCTTTCGTCAACTGGTACTACAGAGTATCCCCTCCCATAGCGAATTTCATAAGGACCAGAGAAATCATGAAAACGGTT
Organism: Pseudomonadota bacterium; assembly: GCA_026388245.1. Lineage (GTDB taxonomy): Bacteria > Desulfobacterota > Syntrophorhabdia > Syntrophorhabdales > Syntrophorhabdaceae > MWEV01. The sequence continues at coordinate 14,283 of JAPLKD010000194.1, forward strand.
GTGAGAATCATTCTGCTTCCGGCAGTGGGCTTTGCTTACCTCTGCTTGAAGGTTGGGGTTTTTCCGACGCTTATAGTACTTCTCTTCTCTGCAGCCGTAATTTATTTGGGGATAAGAAGATTCTATCGCTTTCGATATATCTCTATCGAACTCATCTCCCGAGTTTTGTCACAAAGGCGTTTTGATTACCCGGGTTGTTCGGCCAGGGCTGAGCAGGATTTTTCACCGGAAAATTATTCGAGAAGGTGAGTCCTGATATGGCTATGTTGCCTGAAGGATCGACGGCCAGCCCGTAAGTACGGTCGCTATTCGTCCCACCGAGGAAGGTGGAGTAGGCAAGCGTGGTGCCATCCGGGCTAACCTGCATCAGGATTGCGTCAAATTGCCCCCTCTGATAAACAGGGAAGAGTGCATCCTGGGTGTAAGGTAACAACTGTGGTGCCACGGCCGGAACGCTGGAGGGTATATATAATACCCCCTGTGAACTGGTCTCGCCGCCAACATAAACATTACCTTGCGAATCGACAACTACACCGGTGCAAAAGGCGCCGCCACCTCCAGAGGTCGATCCGCTCCCCAGGAAGGTGGCGTAGACGAGTGATGCTGCGCCGCTTAAAGAAGGATTGATCTTCACTACGTAGGGTTCATCATTAGACGTTTTCGGATTGAGATAGGGAGCGCTGTTGTAGATAGAAGGTTGGGATGAATCGAGCATAGGAAAATCCGCCGACTGCGTACGGCCCGTGGCCACAATCAGCCCGCTTGAATCCATCGTTATGCCGTATGTATCATCCCTGGGATCGTTTGCGACACCGCCGAGATATGTGGAGTAACCCATTGTGTATTGAGAGGATAGGCTGCCGGGCAGGCTTGAGGCAAACTGCGCGATAAAACCGTTGCTTTTAAATGATGGCGGAGGGGTACTCCTGTAGGCGTTGCTGCTGGTCGTTGGGAAGTCTGAGGAGTTTGTATAACCTGCCACAGCAATCAATGTGCCGGCGGTGTTTGCAGTGATGGCGTGCCCTTTTTCATTGCCTGTGCCGCCAAGGAAGCTTGAGTAGACCAACGACGAAAAACCGCTTTGACTTGGATCGATTATAGCCAGGAATGCATCGGTGCCGCCCGCAAGGTTTGGCTGTATGGCGTTGATTGTAGTAGGGAAATTTATCACCGGGCCGCTGCCGGACATGTTGGCCACCCCTGTGATATACACAAGACCCTGTGCGTCCACAGAGACGTTGTTGCCGTTACTGTTGTCATCGGTAAAGCCGGCATCCCCCTCCACGCCGCTTCCTCCCAGGTACGTCGAATAGAGAATATTGCCATTGCTATCGAACACGGTAACGAAATAATCAGTCTGGCCATTGTTTCCCACCTGATAGGGGTTCATGGTAGGGAACGGTCCTGAGCTATCCGAACTTGTAAAGCCGACAACAACAACTCCACCGCCAGGCATAGCGGCAATCCCTGTACCCATGCTTTGGTTGTCGCCCCCCAGGTATGTGCACCAGAGCAGAGTGCCGGTGGGGTCGAATTTCGCCACAAAAGCCGACAGCGTGCTGTTTGCCTGGGGTTGCGGCTGCGCAGCGTTCAGTACGGGAAGGTCTAAAACTTCTGTGGCGCCTGTTACGTATGTGTTTCCCTGGCTGTCGCTGGCGGTATTCTGGGCAAAGGTATGAGCAGTGGTGCAGGTGGCGCAGGGCGTTGAGCCCCCCAGGTAGGTTGAAAATATCAGTTGCATAGGGGTGGTAACGGAATATCTGATTCTTCCATCACCATTATCATTAGATGATAGCCAGCAACTGCTTAGAATAACAGCGACTGTAATCAATGTGAATGCGAGGACGTTTTTGAAAAATGGAGTAACGTTTTTGAAATAGTAAATAATCTCACTCCGCCATGTAATCTTAAGTTAAATTACTGCAACACTCGTCAGTTTCCCCATTCGTGCTATTTCATTGTACCAACCATCTATATTGCCTTCTTACTACTATTTGATGGTATTGTCAACGTTTTCTCGTTACCGCATTCAACGTCATTGAATTATAACATGCGTTTGGGGTCGGGCCAAACTAACCCATCGATATAAGTTGTTTTACGTATGGAAAATGGCCAATTTAAGAGCTTAAAATGCAGTTTTGGGCAATTCTAAAAAGCAAAAGGGTCTTGTTTTTCACACTTATGGTGCCGTTTATAAAACCAACATTTCAATCCGTAATCCACTATTACAGTTAAAAGGCCATATGCTTGCTTCGTAGGTGTTCTTAGTAAGCACCTCACTGAAAGAGATGCTTTGTTGTTTTAACTGAGAATCCAATATTTTGATTGGTAATAATATAGTTTTTCTATTGCATAACGACATCAATTTGGAGAAAATATAAAAATCAGTACGAATAGGAAAAACCAACAATACGAAAAAACAATATCTTACCAGATCCAGATAGAATCAGAATATATGAACAATAAAGAAAAAAGGAGGTATGATACAACAATGAAAACCAGGAGAGTTCTTCTAATGGCAGTGTATGTAACGGTAATAATTATGAATGCGTCCTGGTCTGTATGTGTTGCCGGGGACCAAGGCAGCATTCTGGACATGACGTATGCCTTTGACGGAGATACGATTTACTGGCCGAACGCATCACCATTCAAATTAACCACAGAATACCAGGGAATGACAGAACGGGGTTATTGGTATACTGCAAACTTTTATGCTGCCTCAGAACATGGCGGAACCCATGCCGATGCGCCAGTTCACTTTGCAAAAAATGGGCGTACTATTGATCAAATTCCTCTTGCCGAGTGGATTGGTCCGGCGGTAAAGATCGATGCGACACAGCAATGTACCCGCGACCAGGATTATCTCCTCTCCGTGGACGACATCAAAAACTGGGAGAAAAAGTACGGCCGGATTCCGACAGGGGCATGGGTGGTTATGTACACGGGGATCGGCACACAATTTTATCCCAACCCGAAGCATGTCTTGGGAACGAATAAAAAAGGTCTGTCCGCGCTTCCTGAATTGAGTTTTCCGGGTTTTTCCCGGGAATCAGCAGAGTTTCTGACAAAGGAACGGAACATCAAGGGTATCGCCATTGATACACCGAGCATCGATTATGGTAAGTCGCAAGACTTCTGGGTTCACCGCATCATTTGCGGCGCAAACAAACTCGGGTTGGAGAATATTGCCAACCTGGACAAACTCCCAGCAAGGGGAGCAATTCTCTATGTTATCCCCATGGCGATTAAAGGTGGATCGGGAGCACCGGCCAGAGCTTTTGCCATCCTACCCTAATGCTTATTAAGGCGTTTCATTTCGGGTCGTGCAGTTGCCCGCTATGGAATCAATCAATGATTGATGATGAGATTGAAAGCGCTCGCATCCAGATAGCTTCTTTGCCTTCCTTTGAAGAGACAGGTATAGCTTCCTCAACTTGATCTCATGCCTCGACATAGCGTGTTATAATTATCAATCAAAACCCAAGCAGATATCGTTTTTTGGCAGATGCTATCGGTTTTTAACCATAAAATCGGCACATTCGTGTTGATAGTTTACTTTTATTCTGTTATTCATACTTAATGCTGAAAAGCAAACTGCCAGTTGTTGCCGGAGGCGACGGGGCAGGCGCTGGGCTGGCAAAAGCGCAAAGGGAAGAAATTGCGCTGATCATCCCGCACCAGGCCAACCTTTGGTTGTAATGAGGGGGCAAGACCCGTAAAACACGTAAGGAGAAGCGGATTCGTTTGCGGATCAAATAAAATAAAGGGAGGAACGATGAGCATGACAACTATGGAAAAGGTGTGTGAGATTATTTTAAAACTCAAAAAGAAAAGCATTTCCCGGGCAGCCTTGAAGCCTGAAGCGTTGCTGGTTGATGACCTTATGCTTGATTCGCTCGATTTTGCGGAGATGCTGGTGATGGCTGAGGATGTGTTTTCCATTGAGGTATCCCTGGATGATGCAGCAAACCTCACAACAATCGGTGCTGCGGTAGAATATTTCGACAAGCGCATTGCCAAGCGAGGTTGATCTTTTGCCGGACGAGCCATTCCGGATCGTTGCCGTCGATAAAACGAACACCCATCATGTAGGAACGGTTTTTCGATCGTTATATGGCGAAGATTTTCCTGTCAAGGATGTCTATCAACCGGAGATTTTGTGGAAGGAAATACAGGCGGGACGCTTAGTTTCAGCATTAGCTTTTGATGTGAAGGGACAGGCGGTAGGGTACATTTCGATGTTCAAAACCGCCCCTAATCCCCGCCTTTGGGAAGCCGGAAATATGTTGGTTGTCCCTGGATACGCACACACTAACATTTCGTCACACTTGATTCGGCATTATTTTGACCCTGCCATGTGTAAAATGACTGATATAGACGGGGTTTTTGGCGAAACGGTTTGTTGTCACTTTTTTACACAGGTCAGCGCCGCTAAGATCGGCATGACTGACTGCGGATTGGAACTGGATCAACTGGACGGTGACAGCTTCAAGGATGGGAAGAGCAACAAAGCAGGGACTGCACGCGTATCCTGCGTGCTGTATTTTTGGGAACTGACAGATCAATTGGAGCCCGAATATGTGCCGGTCAGGTATGATACGATTTTAAGAAGGATTACCGGTTCACTGCGGCCAAGGATTCTTTTTCCGTCGACAGATGCGTTACCAACCGATGGGGCGACAACCCTGGAAGAGAAGTATTATGCTTCCGCCAAAACCTGGAAAGTGGCGGTTCCGATAATCGGTAGAGACTGGATTGCAGTGGTGGAGGATATCCTGTATAAAGCAAAGCAGCGCCGGGTGATCAGCTTACAGGTCACGCTTAATATGGCATGCCCTCATATTGGTGCTGCTGTTGATTTACTGCGGCAGAAGGGGTTTTTCTTCGGCGGGATGGCCCCGCGCTGGTTCGGAACAGACGGATTGCTCATGCAGAAATTGTTTGGGAGCGAAACAGAATACGAGAGAACGAAGCTTTATACACCGTTTTCCAGGGAATTGCTGGCGTTTATCAGATTCGACCGTGAAGCGGTTCGAGGAGTATGATAATGCTGCGGATTGAGAAATCAGCAGATGAGGGTAAGAAAGATGCTCAATGAAAACAACAACGCTCTCATTGCCGGTGTTGGCATTTGTATTCCGGAGACCGTGCTGACGAATAGCGACTTTGCCAAAACAATGAATACAAGCGACGAGTGGATTCGAACAATGACGGGAATCAGAGAGCGCCATATCGTCGATCCAGCCCAGGCAACATCCGATCTCGGCGTCGTGGCTGCACAACAGGCCATGATCCAAGCAGGGATTAATCGTGCCGACGTTGATCTGATCATCGTGGCTACCATGAGCCCCGATTTGTTAATGCCGGCAACTGCCTGCATCATTCAGGAACGGCTTGGAATTAAAAATACTCCTGCCTTTGACGTGTCGGCAGGGTGTTCGGGCTTTATCTATGCGTTGGTCGCGGGGAGCCAGTTTATTTCCACAGGATTATACCGAACCGTATTAGTCATCGGGGCTGAGACAAATTCGAGGATAGCCAACTGGGAAGATCCTGGATCCTGTCTCGTTGTCGGAGACGGGGCTGGCGCTGTCGTGTTACAGCCATCCTTGCCGGAGCACGGCATTTTATCGATGTGTCTCGGTGCTGACGGGTCAGGGGTCAAACACCTCTATATACCGGCAGGCGGAACCCGTACGGCAGTGACTGCTGAAAATATTGCAGCCAAAATGCACAAAGTAAAAATGGATGGGCAGGAAGTTTTTCAATTTGCCATGCGGATGCTGCCAAAGGTGACGGAGCAGGCGCTGGAAATGGCCAGCATCAGCAAGGATGAGGTTGCGCTGATTATACCGCACCAGGCCAATCTGCGGATTATCGAGGCGGCAGCCCGTAGAATGGACCTGCCCATGGATAAGTTCATGGTGAATGTGGATCGATACGGCAACACATCCTCTGCATCCATACCGATTGCGCTGCATGAAGCATTGGAGAATGGCCGGATTAAACCGGGCGATGTAGTGGTGCTGGCAGGATTTGGAGCGGGCTTAACCTGGGGTGCCGTTGTAATGAGGTGGTGAGGACTTGTCAGATGGATGTGCCGCCTGATGCCAAATACTTGTCTACAACATACACACATTCGAGGGAGCTTATTGAATTTGGATTGAAATGATCAAAGTCTTTGCAGGTTATTTTCTGTTACTTCAAAGTCTGTGTGTTCTTCCTGCTACCCTCAGTTTTGATCAAATAGTTAAGTATACTTGCCTTCAATTCATAATTGCGAAGATACGAGAAACAAAAAAGGGTAGAGCCGTCAGACTCTACCCTTTACACTCTTAATTGCACTTTCTGCTCCATTGCTCCCCAACACCCAAGTACCGGGACAAAGAACCGTGACCCCATATTCGCCCTCCGCATGAAGGGCATCGAGTGGGTTTCACCCATGGGTAGTCCGATGCGGTAAAGCTCCTTTACATCAACGGCAGAGTATGGTATCAATTAAGAGTGTTTCTGGGGGGGACATTCCAAGAAGACTCTTCTCGTGCTGGGAAGCGTAAGGGATGCCCCCTCTCCTTTATGTCAGGCCATTCTGCAATAATAGAGTCTTTATACAGGAGAATAAGCTAAAAAGACAGAGATTAAAGATAAGATAGAGAGAAAAATTTCAAAGATAACAAAAGACCTTATCATGCAGCCCCTGTTCAGGGCAGTATCGGCCAAAAGGCCGGAACCGGGCCTCATCCATCACTCAGACCGGGGAAGCCAGTACTGCTCCCATGAATATGGAAAGATCCTTAATCAGTTCGGCATGAAGACGTCAATGAGCAGAAAGGGTAATCATTCAAAAAACAAGAGGTGAAGTTATGGTAGAGCCAGAACAAATCGTTCCAGAAAAAAAAGCAGACGGGAAAAAGGCATTGGATTTTGTTAATATCGTAAAAGCTTTAAGGGTTTTGGTAACAAAAGAAGAATTCCCTTATGGCAGAATCACCAAGCTGTTAGGGATGGCTCAAAGACACGGTGAATGTTTTTGCGAAAGCTGCCAGGAAGAAAGGAAAAAGGAAAATCAGAGATTTAGTCGGTCTTTATCAAAAATAGTGCGGTTTAGGCAAGAGTATTATAATGCCGGACGTAATGGCGAGTTTGAGGAAATTGTTAAGATTGCCAGAAAAGGGGCAGAACTCCTTTTTTCCTTTCAGCGAGCAGGTCTGGATGACGCTGAATTGATAAGGGCAATAATAAAGATATATCGAAAAAAAGTAATATTTATTTGAAGCACTGCAAACGGCCTATGTGTTTAGGTCGTTTTTTTGTTAATCGTAAAGTGCTGTTCGTGAAATGTAAAAGCCTCATAGAAGAATCTTTAACGAGATACGCTTCACGAGATACGAGACACGAAATATGATACATGACAAGTGACACAGTTGAAGGATCAACTTTACAGGAGATGAAGAACTTGTCCGTATTGATACACGAAGCAACATTGATGTAATAACTCTCTATAAAGGACTCACCCCCTGATAAATTAGATATTTCAATCAGTAATCCTCGGATTCGCTGAAAAGAGCCTATACTGGAGTTGTAGGTGAACATTGCCACTTTCCATCATTGCGGATTTGTGAAAATCTGGAGATGGAACATTTTGGCGACAACTTTCTGTAAGCGATAATTTTCCATTTTCATCTGATATGCTACATTACAAACGGCATTAAGTAATTCTGTAATAGTATTTTCACTTGTAAATTAATTAAAATTGCAGGAGAATTAAGAAAAGTCTATTTGCAGTTCGCATCCTTTGGGGGAAATGGGGTCTTATCTTTAAGCGTTGAAAAAAGAAACTCTTTACATCACTCTTATAAACATTTTTATCGGAATGGGCGTTTCCCTGAATACATGATAAGAAGGTGCGTGGAACTGAGGCACGGCAACCGAAAATCTTGCAACCCTGTTGATAAGGTCCATGTCGAGAGCCGCAATGCCGAACAGTCACTACAAAGTTGATCGCAAGACTGCCTGCATTAAATCTGAATTTACCGTATTTAGGGTAAAAGCGTAGGCCTGATTTTATTATTTATACTATATATCTATTGGAAAACAGCCTGTCGCAGATAACGGTATGCATTTTCGTGAGATAGTTCTTCGTACATGTATGATTGTTCTTTACATCGGGTTCTTTATAGGACATATCTTACTCAGGAAAATATGAAGCATATGATAAAAGCCAACCTGCAGGCGATAGAACGTCTGGTCTCTGAGAATATTAAAAAGGAGAGGGCATGACAAGCAAAGAGAGAATTACGAGATTCGGAATTTCGCTCATATTGGCGCTGGTTTTGTGGCTGCCTCTGCTGGCCGGCAATGCGCTGGTCCATGCCCAGGCACAGATTACGAGTGTTGAGATAAACCAGGCTCTCGGGGTACAGAAAGATAACAGCCAGAACTACGTGGCAGGAAAAAACACCGTAGTGCGGGTTTTTCTCAGCGAGGCTGCCACCATTGACCCTGACAAAAACAAGACGTATGTCAACGTTCTGCGTGACGGGTCGCCGATTACCGGCCTTTCTCCCAAAAAATATACTAAACCTGTCAATGTGGTCGATTTTTTCTGTGAAAGCATGCTGGCTTGCGGTAACTGGGCTGCCGGCGATTACACATTTCAGGCTATGGTGAACGGCCAGGGTGGGAACGTAAACGGTACCTATAAATTCGTATACGGGTCTTCCATACGCATACTCGCTGTACCTGTAAAGGCAAACTACGGCGGCACCGTCAAATCGATTCCCAACAACAAATGGAAGACAATGTGGAAATTCCTGCAGCGCGTCTATCCCATTGCAGACGGGAATGTAAAATGGACAATCCGCGAGGACGGGCTGGACGCTTCTGCACCATCATATAACCTGCTTACAAACGAAGGGCAGTATAAAGTCTGGTCCAGACTGAAGGATTTTATCCTCCCGATTTGCAAGACGAAACCGCAGAGCGTGGGGTGCTTCGACCTTATTGTCGGATTCATACCGGAGTCTTTCACAGACCCCGATGACCCCACCAGCACACTCCAGGGGTTTATGTGGCCCGGTGCACCGGTCAATGTTTCAGCGGCAACGGATGAGGATGCCCCTGCAACGGTGGCGCATGAGACGGGCCACGTCTACGGTCTCGGTGATACGTATAACGGCGGCACTATTCGCTGTGGCGTCAATCCTGCGCCGAACAGCTATTCGGGGAAGGAATGGGTTACCAGACAACCGGTAACATGCTCAGCCGGCAGACCCGCATCTACACTTACGGGTCCCTATGGGCTCGTAAGCGCGACACAGATTCCGGAGAGCGCGCACCCATTCGACATTGGGGACCGGGGAGTCCTGCCCGAGATGGCTGATTTCATGGGGAGCGGTGGAAAACAGGCACAAAACTGGATTACCACAGACGCCTACGATTGGCTTTACAGGAGACTGGTTAACAAAGAGGCTGATCCTGCATCCAGGACTCCGGCGGATCTTGCGTCACCCCAACGTTTACTGAGTTTTTACGGGACCATGACTGAAGCAGATGTGGTGGAGCTTGAGCCATGGAAGAGTTTCATGGATACAACTGAGGTAAGCGATACTTCGGGTCCTCTTATGGTTCGGGCCGTGAACGGAACAGGCAGTATTGTGGCGAGCACATCCTTTACTATAGATTTTTACGCCATGAGTCCTCCGGGACGCCCCATGAGGAAGGTCACCAGGGCACCCTTCAGCGGAGTAATCCGTTTCCCCTCCGATACGGTGAAATTTCAGATCGTAAAAAATGGAAATGTATTGACCGAGGTGCCGGTGAGCGCCAATTCACCGTCTGTCTCCAATGTGTCCCCTGCAAGCACGACAACAATCCCCGGCCCCTATACTATCACTTGGAACGCCAACGATCCTGACGGCAGCAATCTGACTTATATGGTGGAGTATAATGCCGATGTAACTAGGCCTGATTCACCTTGGATGATTCTTGTGGATGATCTGACAACCACTTCCTGGCAGGAAGATTTCAGCTTGCTGCCGGGAGGCTCTCATGCAAAGATCAGGGTGACCGCTGATGACGGTGTCCTTAGTACCAGTGCCGAAAGTGCCGAATTTATTGTGCCTGTAAAAAAACCCGAGGTCTTTATCGATGAACTGCCCTGGGGGGATACCTACACCGCAGGAAGCGACATCCTTTTAACGGCCGAAGCGTTTGATCCTCAGGATGAATGGCTGCCGAATGACAAACTGAAGTGGACATCCAACCTCTCCGGCACGCTGGGGTACGGGTCTGAGCTTATTGTCAACAACCTCGGTGCAGGTACACACATCATCACCTTAACCGCCACGAACAGTGCCGGGTTGGTATCTGATGCTTCTACCAGTGTAACAGTAACAGACACGCAACAGCAGTCATCTTCATCATCCACTTCATGCTTTATTGCTACAGCAGCATACGGGTCTTTCCTTCACCCCTATGTGCAGATCCTCAGGGAGTTCAGAGACGTATTTCTGATTGTTAATCCTATGGGGAGATCCTTTGTGGAATGGTACTACAGGGTTTCGCCGTCTATTGCCGAAGTAATCATGACCAGTGATGCCTTGAAGGCAGGGGTGAGGATAGCCCTGCTTCCGGTTGTAGGCATCAGTTACCTCTCTCTGACCATTGGCATTGTACCCACGCTCCTGATGCTCCTTCTCCTGGCGGCAGTTGCCTGGCTTTGCTTACGGAGCCTCTGTCGGCATAGACGGAACTGTCTGAATTAGATTTACCTTATGGCGCCCATCCTGAAGCCCCGGTCTAATACGGGAAGATGGGCGTCTCATTAGATATCGCACCCTTCATGTGGTAATCATTATTTTTTGCAGCATGCACATATGCTTGACTTGTGCTTTCAGTACGCACTCCTTCCTGCTATACGTAAAATAAATAGCTTCCTGCTATACGTAACATATCTTGCTTTCTCTCTTAATATTAGTTACTTACACCCTGTTTTCCATAAGACGCATTCCGGTCTTAAATGATTGACGCAGAGGGTGCAGGGTGCCCTCATGCCCCGGAAAAAAATCACAATAATCTTGACACTTTTGTTCCCAATGTTATGTGGATTGGGGTTGGACCAAGTTAACCCATTGAAATAAATCGTTTTATGTAGAGTTGAAAACATCAATTCGTATAACTCAAAACTTAGCACTCAACACTCAAAACTGTATTTCTGGGGCTTAAAGTGCTGTTTTTTTGGGGCAATTTGTAACCTGTCTGCCACAAACCAGGCACAGGCAGGCAAAGGGGAGACCCCCAAAGACCTATCCGAGGAAATTGTAGACACAGTGTCTACAACTGCTGAAATCTCCTGAAAGTAAATACGGACGCTGCTTAGCACGTTATCGCTCTCAAAACTTCCTAAAAGTGGGACAGGGACATCCTGTATTGTTCCTGCCCCCCGACATATTGATTCTTTCTTGGCAATCCCTGGGCATAACACGAGGATCAGCCAAAGCCGGATTTATCGGCAATCCCTTGCAACCGGTTGTTAGTCAACATCTTGGGAGCAGGGAGCAAAATAGTTTTTCGGCGTATAAACAGCTTGAGCAACAAGCCGTGGAGATGTGACCCTGAATATTTGATAGGCGGCAATGTCGCCGGCTATCAAAAAGATTATTCATCGGTATTCGTCCGCTCTTGTCCGCATTTGTCGAGCGCAAGCGGGCGGCAAAATAATTATAGGGGTTTTGATAAAACAAGGAAGGCATGAAGGAGGCTTTAAAATGATACCGGGAATAATATTGAAAAAGGGGAGATTGTCCCATGAGTTGTGGAAGAATCTCCATAACTATTATAACGGTGCAGGCATAGATTCTAACTATGCAGCGGTGAAATGGCAGCACTGGAAAGATAATCCTGATATAGCTGCTTACATAGCTAAAAAGGACAATGCGGTTGTGGGCTGGATTATTTACAATCCCCGAAAGAGTACGGTGGAAGAAATTCTCGTTAAGAAAGAATGGAGAGGCGAAATTGGGTGAGATGCTCGAGGAAATCCTCGCGATGACATAATTTTAGGCTTAAATCATCCCTCTTTGCGAAAACCGTCCCACTCACCTCTCTCTTTAAGGACTTCACGGTAAACCTCAAGCGCTTTATTGACTAAAGGCATACCACCATAGGGGGCCAATTGGAAAAACACCTCTGCCAGTTTTTTGGGGTCACATCCCACATTGAGCGCTGCATTCAAATGAAGCCTTAATTCATCCGCTGCACCGAGTGCAGCGAGCATGGCGCAGGCTGCCATCTGACGTTCCGGAAGCGTTAAAACAGTGCGTGAATACAGGTTGCCCGTAATGAACATGGAAAGGTCATTGGCAAGGTCTCTGTCGAATTCCTTCCACATCAGGTAAGGGGGGTCCATCTTGATGCCCTTTCCAAAAAGTTTCTTTGCAGTTTCCTGTGTTCTTTTCCTTATTTCATCATCCATATGTATGTCCTCCTCTTTTGAAATGGTAAAATCTTTTAACACGCATATTTTATAGACGTCAATAACAATAGCTGTTAGCTATTAGCATTTTGGTGAACGGCAAATTCCTCAAGGAATGAATAATGACCGGGAGTCTTGTTTTCTGTTTACAATGCATCTCATTTCTTCGTACAATTAGAAACAGGAGCCGAAAAGGACGTATGTTGAATTTTTGTGATTTAATGTGCAAATATGCTGAGCATCCAAAAGAGACAGCAGTAGATGGGGCAGGGAGTTGCAGGACATTCGTGGCGTTATACTGTAACCTCAAAAAATCCCTTGTTTACAAAAATATGCCCTGTGCTCTGAAGGTGTTGAAAAGGTAGCGAGCCTCGCGAGCGCGAGGGGGAGGCTCCAAGTGAACCGTTTAAGCCGTTTAAGCCGATAAAACCGTTCAAGCCGTTCAAGCCGTTCAATTAGTTCGGGCTGTTTGAGCTGTTTGAACATTTAAGAAAGGAGGGGGCGACCCCCTTACGGGGACAGGCGTGAGCCCCATAAAATTGAGGAGGGACGATGAAAAGAGCGTTAATTTATTTAGTATTTATTGCTGTAATGGTGAGCATGACCGGTTGCGGCTATAACACGATGCAGAGAAACGAGGAGGCTGTAAAAGCAGCATGGGGGGATGTAGAGGCTTCTTATCAGAGAAGGAATGACCTCATACCTAATCTCGTAGAGACAGTGAAGGCCTATGCGAAACACGAAAGAGAGACGTTTGAAGCCGTCACGCAGGCACGGTCAAAGGTTGGAACTATTCAGGTATCAAAGGATATGATTGGTGACCCAAAAGCGATGGCACAATTCCAGCAGGCTCAGGCATCAATGAGTGGGGCGCTCTCAAGGCTTTTGCTTGTGGCAGAACGGTATCCTGATCTCAAGGCGAACCAGAATTTCAGAGACCTTCAAAATCAACTTGAGGGTACAGAAAACAGGATAAACGTAGCCCGGACAAGGTATAACAAGGCAGTGCAGGAATTCAATACTTCCCTGCGCATATTCCCTAATAGCCTTACTAACAGCCTGTTACTTCATCTGACACCGAAAGAACCTTTTAAAGCCGACCCGGGAGCAGAAAAGGCACCGCAGGTGAAGTTTTAGTAATGTGAAAAGTGAAAAGTGAAAAGTGGAAGGGGAAGGAAAGACTGGCAAGTTTGAGGGTGAGAGGGTTAGAGGTTTAGCCAAACTTCCAATCATCTAATCATCTGACCCTTTGAACGCTTTTAAAGAGGTAAAATATTAATTGTAAAATGAAAAATAAACTGGTTTTTTTGTTCTTATTATTTCTATTCACTATTCACTATTCACTATTCACCTTTAACTGCTTCTCCCTGGATATTCCCCCTCTTAAAGGTTATGTAAACGACAACGCCAATATGATGTCCACTTCAGCGAAGGCAAAAATTGAATCAGAGTTGATGGCCTTCGAAAAGTCTGATTCTACACAGATCGTTATCCTTACCATCCCTTCGCTTCAGGGCGAATCCTTGGAGGACTATTCCATAAAAGTAGTAGAATCGTGGAAGGTTGGTCAGAAAGGAAAGGACAATGGGGTCCTGTTTCTCGTGGCAAATCAGGAAAAGAAGATGCGGATTGAAGTGGGACGTGGCCTTGAAGGTAAACTTACCGATTTAACGGCCGGGCGGATTATCGATCTTGTGGTAAAACCAAAGTTTAAAAGAGGTGAATTTGATACAGGCTTTATCGCTGGTATCCATGCCCTCATTGATGCTACCCGGGGGGAATTCAAGGCTGAGCCGAAACGTACTTCACAAAAAAGAGGGGGACTATCCCCCATTATAACACTGTTGATCTTCGGGGGTATAGCGTTACTGTCAATCGGAAAGGCTTCTCGTGTTTTAGGCGGAGCGGCAGGGGCGTTAGGTTTGCCTGCTGTTGCATATTTTATTATAGGACCCGTTATCGTTACCCTTATTCTTGTTGCCATTGCCGGTTTGCTAATGGGAATTTTTCTGCCCATGTTGTTCTCCGGGCGCGGGTCCGGTGATGGTGGCGGTTTCTGGTTTGGCGGAGGCGGTTGGGGTTCTGGAGGCGGAGGCGGAGATTCCGGTGGCGGTTTCTTCGATGGCGGAGGCGGCGGTGATTTTGGTGGAGGAGGCTCTTCAGGGGACTGGTAATGAAATATCATACAAAGTCAGAAAAGTTTTTCACCAAAGAAGAAAGAGAGAAAATTAAAAAGACAACTGTGGACGCAGAATTGCATACAACGGGCGAGATAGCCGTTGTGATGGTCAATCATAGCAGTCAGTATATCGAGGCGGAGGTCATAGGCGGCATTTTTCTCGGCAGCCTTATTTCCCTCGTGCTTACTGCTGTGTTTTTCCATTCATCCATATGGGTGTACGTCCCGCTATCTTTCGTTTTGTACTTTCCCTCTCATGTGCTGTTCAGGAAAGCACCTGTCCTTAAAGTGGCATTTGTGGGAAAAAGGAAGATGGAGAGGGCGGTGAAAGAACGTGCAATCAGGTCTTTCTATGAAAAAGGCTTGTACATGACGAAAGACCACACAGGGGTAATCTTTTTTCTCTCCCTCCTTGAAAGAAAGGTTTGGGTTCTTGCCGACAAGGGTATCCACGAAAAGATCACACAACCTACATTGAACAGGTTTGCCCGCATGGTCTCAAGCGGTGTGCGCGAAGGACGTGCCTGTGATGCGCTCTGCGAGGCGATTCAGGAAATAGGTGGACTCCTTGCGAAATATTACCCCGGCACTGCCGGGGATATCGATGAACTCACCGATGAAGTCATATACGATTCAGGTGATTAGGGTTTTGTTTAAATCTTCATTTCAAGGTTGATCATATTGCCCCTGTTGAATCCCATTCTGTCAAAGAACTGAAGCAGGTCCCAATCCTTCCAGTCGACAAAGACATATATCGTATCAACCCCAACCTTTTTAAACATTGAAAACATTTCTTTAAACAGAAGTCGTGCAATACCCTTTTTCTGATACTCCTTAATAACGCCGAGTGTATCTATCCACGCCACATTTTCAGGTATGCCATATTCCCAGCCGCTTGCAGTGCCCAGAATAAACCCGATGACCTTTCCGTTCACCTCTGCGGCCAAAGACGGTACCCCGGAAGTCTCGGTATGTTCGAGTCTGTTTTCCCAGTATTCCCTCCTTTTTTTACCAAGCAGAACATAATCGATTTCTGCGACCGCATCGAGGTCTTTCATTGTTAATATCCTTAATTTTACCGGTTCCATAAGATCCATATCCCCTGCCTCCGTTTTCGTTTTATACCAATTCGCCTTCATTCATATAACTTCGTTGCCTTCATCGTCATCTCCTCGACGTACTAAAATGTACGCCTCTGTCGCCTCCTCCTCGTCGCCCGGGTACCCTCTGGGTGCTATCTTTGAATCCGAATTGGTATTATATATTTTTCTTATTCCAAGTATAGCAGAGGGAAATGTCTTGTCAAGGCGTTGGTAATTTTTTCTCAAAATATTTGTATACAATGTTTTGGTTTTCCTCACATTGAGTGGGTAAACCGCTGTTGATCCTGCTGTGGTGTACACAAAACATGCATATGGCCTTTTGACTTTGATCGTGAATTACGAGAAGAAATATCGGTTTTATAAACGGTATCCTGGGTGTCCCAATAAGGAAATGTTCCCTTCCACTCATCAGCTTCACATTTTTGACCCGTTCTACTGGCTCATACCAACTTGCCATCAATTGCTAACCAAATTGCCTGATAACGGGAGCACACATCCCCTCGCACTTCTGCACTACTCTCCCGACCATTGTAGGGCTTGCATCGCTTGATGTGCAAGGGCGGAGGCTACCCGAAGATGTTCATACCTGCACATCACCCCTTTCGGGGACGCCCTCCACCAGCCGGGTACCCATGGAGGTACCGACATGGGTGGCCCCCGGTCGTTCCGTGAGTCATGCTCAGGGAAGACGCTCCCGCTTTAATTTACTGAATAACGGCGAATTGGTATTAATTCGTTCCAGGGATACATTTCCTTAACAAAAAACACCAAGACCGAGAAATTGCGGATTGCCGCCTGAATCTCGTCAGAATGTTTCAAAAGTGAAATCGTGCGAAGCAGTGTAAAATAAGGATTTGCAGAGATTTTAGATCTCCCTTACCTGTCATTGCGAGGGCTTTAGCCAGTGGCAATCTCAAAGAATGGGATTACAAGAGGAGGATTGCGATCTTAAAAAAATGTGATTCCCAGCGTCATTATTGATTTTCCGACGATTTTAAAACTCTCCGCAACAGTTGCGGAGAGTTCTGGTTCCTCAGAAATAAGTTTTAAAAGTGAAATGGCTCTATGCAAGGCCTGTATTGATTTGACAGAGATTTATGATGTTGTTGACACAGTGTCAACAACATCCTCCGGCAGGTCCTCAATATAATAAAAAGTGAATATTTCAAATTGCTATATGTAATAGCTTCACCTACGAAGCACGGAGTCGAGCCTGTATGGGAACTGAGAATTACCACGGCAAACAGTGAATGTCATACAATTATATGAAGTCTGCTCTCAAACTTGATAAGGATTGGGCGTTAAAAAGTTTCTTAATTTCTTATGTCCCAGTGTTCACACAACATGGTCAATTGCATCGTATGGTAAATCCAACTGGTTTATCATTTTGAAAATCTCCTGAGAATTGCCTGCCGTTGCGACAGGTGGCAGTCCCTTTGCCGTGACATTTACCATTCACAAAATCCCCTTCGTATCCATCACCATTTGCCAAGGTTAACGTTCCCTTACCGTGCTCTTTGTCATTGACAAAATCCCCCACGTATTTGTCACCATTTGCTAAGGTTAACGTTCCCTTGCCGTGTCGTTTTCCATCGACAAAATCCCCCACGTATTTGTTACCATTTGCCCATGTATAAGTTCCCTTGCCGTGTCGTTTTCCATCGACAAAATCCCCCACGTATTTGTCACCATTTGCTGAGTTGGCAGTTCCCTTGCCTTGAAATTTACCATCCACAAAACCCCCTTCGTATTTGTCACCTGCCCACTCGGACTTTAAACCCCAAATATAGGTCCCTTTGCCCGTACGTTTTCCATCCACAAAATCCCCTTCGTATTTGTCACCATTTGCAAAGGTGAACGTTCCCTTGCCTTGGGCTTTGTCATTAACCCAATCCCCTTCGTATTTGTTGCCATTTGCAAAGGTGAACGTTCCCTTGCCTTGGTTTTTACCGTTTTTCATTCGTCCTTTGTAGCGGCTTGTTTCCTTGCCGTCCGTGTACCAAATCTTGGTTCCGGACCCGTATGCGTACCCATCCACGCACTGACCCGACCATGAGACCGTTACGTTTGGTTGCGGACTGTCGTTCCACATCTTGCAGTTCGTTTTGCTGTCAGTAATCCATCCCCCGGCGTTCACTCCTGCTGGAATGAGTAAGAGCAATAGAATAATCACGAAGGATACAGGTTTCATATAATTACCTCCCTTGGTATCGGTATGATATTTGTTTTCATTATACACTATTTCATATCTGTCTGTCATCTGTACACAGGCAGGGCGTGGGGGACAGGTAATTCCCCATGCAAAGCTTTTTTCTCCATTCTTCAGCAACTTAGACCTATTTGCAAGGTTAAATCTATTGATTGCCAACTCAAAGCATAGATAGTCTATGAAAATTAAAAAGTGTTTAGTTCAGGAAGCACTTGATAGGTTTCGATCCACAAATTTTCGGCAGTGCGCTATTGTTGAAAATTGCAGTCAAACAAACATGTGCGAGGGCAAAAATAAAAAAACAATCAGTCCAGAAATACCATCATCCAAGTCATTGGTTTGGCCTGTGAATAAACAATAGCACACAACAACTTGACTAATATGACTATATAGACTATACTTTACATACGCGGGAGGAAAATATGAGATCGCTAAGTCTTGCTACCATTAAGGCCAGGTTTTCAGAAATGGTTAATCTTGCCGAACACAGGAACGAGAGGGTTGTTATAGAAAAAAGAAACAACCCTGTGGCTGTGATCATAGGCTACGAAGACTATCAGAAACTCAAAACTCTTGAAGATATTTACGAGTCAAAAGTCCTTGAGGAAATACTTAAAAACGACCGATTTTATACGCTTGAAGAAGTGGCAAAACGGGTAAACATTGAGCTATAAGTTAGACTTCTCCGAAACCGTCCTATCGAAACTCGAATCTCTCGGCAAATCCGATGCAAAGATATTGAGACAGGTTTTTATAAAAATTATCTCTCTACGGAAAAACCCCATTCCCCAGGATTCGGAAAAGCTCGTCAACTTTTCCTACAAAGGGCTGGCAGGACATAGAGTCGACCAAGGGGAATATCGGGTAATCTATGCGGTTAATGAAAAGGAAAAGACAGTCTTTATCGGTGCAATTTTAAATAGAAATGAGGGTTACAAAGAGTTAAAAAATTTAAAGTAAATATTCCTTTGCGGATTTAAAAAAACCAAGGTTTTTGTATACAAATTACGAGGAGGGTTTATCTTCTCAGCTTCTTGTATGTGTTTATTAATGAATTTGTGGATGAATCATGTGATGCTGCTTGTGTATCATCAGCCATCCCGGAAAGTATCTTTTTTGCGAGTTGCTTCCCCAACTCAACACCCCACTGGTCAAAGCTAAAAATGTTCCATATTACACCCTGAACAAAAATTTTATGTTCATACATGGCTATGAGACTTCCTAACGTTCTTGGCGTCACCTTTGTGAATAATAGTGTGTTGGAAGGTCTGTTGCCTTTGAATGTTCTGAAAGGGGCCATCCGTTTTATCTCTTCATCACTTGCTCCTGACTGCCTGAGTTCTTCATATACCTCTTTTTCCGGTTTTCCCTTCATGAGGGCTTCCGTCTGGGCAAAAAAATTTGAGAGCAGTATCATATGATGTTCACCAATAGGGTTATGACTTATGGCAGGGGCAAGGAAATCACATGGGATCAGTTTTGTGCCCTGGTGAATAAGCTGAAAAAAGGCATGCTGTCCGTTTGTCCCTGGTTCACCCCATATGATAGGGCCTGTCTGACAGGCGACTTCATCCACTGATCTGTCTACGGATTTACCGTTACTCTCCATATTTCCCTGCTGAAAATATGCCGGGAATCTTTCGAGGTACTGGTCATAAGGGAGGATTGCCTCGGTCTCGGCGCCAAAAAAATTATTATACCAGACACCGATCAGCGCCAGAATTACCGGTATATTTTTTTCAAATGGTGTTTCCCTGAAGTGTCTATCCATGGCGTGCGCGCCTTCAAGAAGCTCAACAAAGTGTTTGAAGCCTATGGTGCATGCGATAGACAATCCTATTGCCGACCAGAGTGAATACCTCCCGCCTACCCAGTCCCAGAACCTGAACATGTTTGCCGGATTTATGCCGAATTTTATTACCTCTTTTTCGTTTGTTGAAATGGCAACAAAATGATGCTTTATACATTCATCTCTTTTTGCCGAGTCGAGGAACCATTTTCGTGCAGTATGCGCATTCGTCATGGTTTCCTGGGTGGTAAATGTCTTTGAAGCTATCATAAAGAGCGTCGTTTCCGGAGACACCTTTTTCAGGGTTTCTGCGATATGCGTTCCGTCAATATTAGAAACAAAGTGCGCCTGTATGTGCTTTTTCCAGTAAGGCTTCAGTGCTTCAGTGACCATGCGGGGCCCCATATCCGAGCCACCGATGCCGATATTTACTATATCGGTGATGGCCTTGTCTGTATAGCCTTTCCACTGCCCTGAGATAACATTTTCTGAAAATTGTTCCATCTGGTTTAATACTGCATTGACTTCCGGCATAACATCCTGCGCATCTACATAAATAGGGGTATTTAAGCGGTTTCGCAAGGCCACATGGAGGACCGCCCTTTCTTCTGTCTCGTTGATGATATCTCCTGTAAACATCTTTTCAATGGCATCGCTTACTTTGCACTCAACAGCAAGCTTCAGGAGAAGGTTCACGGTTTCCTGATTGATGATATTTTTCGAGTAATCCACTGTTATATCTTCGAAACGAAGAGAAAATTTCTGAAATCTTTCCGGGTCATTTTTGAACATATCCTTCATGTGTATCCTTTTCATGACCTCATAATGGGACTCAAGCCCCTTCCATGCGGTTGTCAGGGTCGGGTTTATTTTGTTAAGCATGGTATGCTTTCCTCCTGAATGAATGATTTTTTTTCAAAAACAACTATACTGTGTGGCGCTGAAGAATGGGCAGGCATAGTAACCTGTAACTGATGTTCGGGTTTTACGATATCTTCCGGCGATGGCAGTGAGGTGTCCATTACCTTGTACCATGTACACCCCTGAAACTGTGGCAAGGGCATTTCCATGGCATCATCTGACATGTTCAAAATGATGTGGAGGTCTTCTTCACTGTCTCCTGTTGCGCTGAGGGTAAAAGCGAGGATTCTCGCTTCCGGATCGTTCCAGGGAGGCTCATTGAGTGTTATCCCATGCCAGACAATATCCGGCAGGCGATCGCCCTTCTTTTTTTCCCCGGTGAGAAACCTTTTACGCATGAGCGATGGATGTCTTTTACGAAATGTTATCAGTTCCGACACAAAACGCATCATGTCCCGATTCTCTTCCACGAGGGCCCAATCAAACCAGCTCATTTCGTTGTCCTGGCAGTAACAGTTATTGTTGCCCTGCTGTGTGCGCAGAACCTCATCTCCGGAAAGCATCATGGGAATTCCCTGACTGAGAAAGAGTATTGCCATAAAATTTTTCACCTGCTGTTTACGGAATGAAAGAATCGCAGGATTATTTGTCTCTCCTTCAAAGCCGCAGTTCCAGCTCAGATTATCGTTCATACCGTCCAGGTTATTTTCGCCGTTCGCATCGTTATGTTTTTCATCATAGCTTACAAGGTCGTATAATGTGAACCCGTCATGACAGGTGATAAAATTGATGCTGTTAGTGGGTAAACGACCTTCATGTTCATAGAAATCACTGCTCCCTCCTATGCGGGTGGCAACTTCTCCGATAAGCCCTTTTTCTCCGCAAACAAAACGACGGATTACATCACGATATCTCCCGTTCCATTCCTTCCAGCGAAATCCTGGAAACTTGCCGACCTGATAGAGTCCGGCAGCGTCCCATGCTTCTGCAATAATATAAGCGTGGACCAATACATCTGACAATTCGATATTCCATGCTGCAGGTGCATGTTCGACAGGATTCCCGTCTTCGCCCCGTATGAGCACGCTGGCAAGGTCAAAACGAAAACCATCTACATGCATCTCCCGAACCCAGTATTCAAGGCAGTCTATGAGAAACCTGCACACAAGGGGGTGGTTGCAGTTCAATGTATTTCCGCAACAGGTGTAATCACGGTAGATGCTCCGATCATCGGGGTCAAGGTGGTACGCAACATCGTTGCCAAGGCCCTTGAAATTGATAGTAGGTCCTTCTGCACCGCCTTCGGCTGTGTGATTAAAGACCACATCAAGGATTACACCGATATCTGCATTGTGTAGTGACTTTACCATATCCCGGAACTCCCGGCGGTGAGTCCCGTATTCCGGGGATATGCAATAACCTGGATGGGGTGAAAAAAAACTGTGCGTGTTGTAGCCCCAGTAATTCTTTAAACCGAGGTTTGCAACATTCTCAGGAACAGCCTGCTCATCAAAAGCCATGACAGGCATAAGCTCAATATGAGTGATACCAAGGGCCTTGAGGTAGGGGATCTTTTCTGTGATACCGCTGAAAGTTCCCGGATATGTTGCATGTGATGAAGGGTGTTTGGTGAAACCCCCAACATGCATCTCATAGATGACCATTGTTTGAGAAGGATGATTGACCGTTTTGTCTCTTTCCCAGTCATAGTCATCGTCAGGAGGAATAACACATCGCATCGAACACTCAGAGTTATCCCCTTGCTGGCTTGCACGTTTCCTGTTCCATAATGTGTGGGTTACAGCGCGTGCATAGGGATCGAGGAGAACCTTTTTTTCGTCAAAACGGAAACCGGTTGTGCGGGTATCGTCAGGTCCGTCAATACGCCACGCATAGTGGATACCGGCAGGCAGTTTTTCCACAAAGACATGCCAGAAGAAAAACGTCCGGTGAATATCCGGATCAAGCTGAATGACCTCATAGGTCTCAGGGCTATCGGCACGCTCAAAAAGAAGCAGTTCTACAGAAGTGGCGTAGCCGGTGGCGATGGAAAAATTAACCCCGTCAGGGGCTACCGTAGCCCCATGAGGATACCACCAGCCCGGACGGATTGTATGTTTCATAAGCACCTGCCTCAAGGCGCCATGATGTACTTGAATGGCGAAGAAAACTGCTGGGATATAAGCTCCTGAGATATGGAGGAGATGAGCCATTTAAGGAGGGAAAAAGGCCGTTTGCCATAAACAAGTACTGGTTTTCCTTTTATATTCAGGGTATTTTTCATATCATCGAGCGTATCGTAGAATGTGCCTATCTGGTCTATGAGTTTTAAGTCCATTGCCTGCTGACCCAGATAGATCCTTCCGTCGGACAACCTTTTTGCAGTGTCCATCGGTATTTTTCTTTGAACTGCCACGGTATTAATAAATTGTGTATGAATCGTATCGAGTATTTCCTGGAAGTATTTCTTTTCTTCCACCTTCATCTTTCTGAAAGGTGATCCCACGTCTTTAAAATCGCCTGCCTTCATGGTATTCGGTTGCAGGCCAACCTTCTTCATAAGGTCTTCAATAACCACTTGCTCCATGATTACACCGATGCTTCCGGTAATCGTAGAGGGCATGGCATAGATCTTTTCTCCTGCTGTGGCAATGTAGTAACCTCCTGAAGCACAGACTGTGCCCATAGAGACGTACACCTTCTTTTTCTCTCTCAGTTTTTTTACCTCTTCAAATATCTCCTGACTGGGAGGAACTGACCCGCCAGGAGAGTTTATCCTGAGAATCACCCCTTTGATGGTCTCATCTTCTTTGAATCTTACGATGTCTTCCATAATATCCTTAGAATCTGCGATAACCCCTTCTATCTCAACGACGCCGATCTTTTCCCCGAATGCCCTGCCGGAAACCCCTATCGCCAAGGATATAAAGAAGCTGACGATAATAATAATAAATATTACTAAAAATGCTGTTTTTATTTTTGAACGTGCCATGGTTCACTCCTTTTTATAATAGCCATTAGCTAATATTGTTTCTCTGGTTTATTATGGTTTCTTTAGTTTCTTTTGTTCAATAACAAGACAAACAAGAGAAACCAGAAAAACTAAAGAAACTATGCCTTTGCTATGAGATCTCTTCTTTTCAACACTATCTTCCCGAATGGTGTCCTCTGAGAAATTGTTGCAACCTTTATCTTGGTCAGTTCGAGCATCCCGAGCACTGTTGCAATTTTTTCAGCGTACTCTGTTTTTTCTTTTATATTCCACACAAAAAAGCCCGCTGAATCGAGGACGGTTTTCAGCATTGCCAATTTTTCTTCCAGTGTGGGTTTAATCTCCCTTATAACTATGAATTTATCTTCCCTGGTTTTTATCAACTCGAAGAAGATAGTGCAGAGATGGAGTAAATCAAAATCTGTATTACCGTCGATGAATTTTTGCTCCCTGCAAAAGGTATCCCTGTAGAGCAGAGGAAGGCCATCGATCTTTTCTGCCATACTGCGTATTTTCTCATATTCTATGATTCTTTCAACAAGTTCTTCCCTCGGATCATATTCATTATCTGTGTCATGCGCCGGAAGAAGCATCTTTGACTTTATGTAAATGAGGAGCGATGCCATATCAATAAAATCTTCAGCAATTCTCAAATTCATTTTCTGAACAAAGTCTACATATTCAAGAAACCTTTCAGTAATGAGGGAGAGGGGTATGTCCCAGATGCTTACCTTGTTTTTCTTAATAAGTGCAATAAGGACGGAGAGAGGTCCTTCATAACACTCGATTTTAACTTCCAGCGAGGGAACCAGAAGACTCATTCCGCCCCCCTGTCCGCTGTTTCAGAACTATGATTTTCCTCAATTATAATGCCATGTTTTGTAATGTAATCTTTAATAAAGCCTGCCTCATCATCTTTTGTTTTTAAGTTCAAATCTATTTTTGCCTCTTTCAAATGGTCAAGAATCTCTTTATATACGGGGCCCTCCTTAATATGCATATGTTTGAGGTCGATCCCCGTAAGGAGGGGCTTATAGGAATCTTTATAGGTAATATAGTTCGATATGGATTTTTTTATCTCTTCCGATCTTGTTTTTGACATGATAAAAAGTTTTGCCTCTAAGGAAAGGGGCTCAAGCTGTTTGTAAATTTCGCTCTTTTTCATCATTTGTAGACCGATGGCAAGTTTGAGCATTGTTTCTCCTATATGTTTTGCGTTTTCAACGAGCCGTTCTTTGAAACTCTCTGTCGTTTCTGTTTTTCTGCAGAACTCAAGGACATCCTCTTCTTTCACGTGGTCTACGAGTCCCAGGATATAGAACTGGATCCTGTCGCACGGTTTTCCGCTATAGAGCAATTCATACCATTTCAGCACATTGTGCATATTAATGAACAACCTTTCCTTCTCTTTATCGAATGCGAGGGTAGGGTATATGAACCGGAGCAGGTCAAGCTCCTGCAATCTTTTCAGAATTTTTTCAGGGCTGTCTTCCATAAGGGTGAGGGTAAGCTCGGTCCAGATCCTTTTACCCCTTATCTTTGAGAGAAAGTTCATCTTTATCGCATTCTTTATGAGATTAAGCGTATGTTTTCCGATGTGAAAATCGAATCTGTATTCAAACCGTATCGCCCTGAAAACCCTTGTAGGATCTTCAACAAAGCTCAGACTATGCAGGACCCTGATAGCCCTCTCTTTTATGTCTCTCTGAGCACCGAAGAAGTCGATTAACTGTCCGAAGGTATTTTTGTTGAGGGCTATAGCAAGGGTGTTTATGGTAAAGTCCCTCCGGTGCAAATCAAGTTTGAGTGAGCTGTGTTCCACTGTCGGGAGTGCTGCCGGTGCTTTATAATATTCGAGCCGGGCCGTTGCAATATCAATCTTGAAGCCGTCCGGATAGATTACCTTTGCTGTTGCGAACTCTTTATGAGGTCTTACTTTCACCCTGAATATCTCTGACATCTTTTCGGCAAATATGATCCCATCACCTTCGATGACGATATCGATATCATAATTCTCATTACGTAAAAGGAGGTCTCTTACAAAACCCCCCACAAGGTAGGCATGATACCCCATCTTATCGGCGAGGTTCCCGATTTCAATGAGTTTTTTCAATGTTCCCCTGTCTAACCTTTCTTCCATGAGTTTCTTTACGCTCTTCCGTTTTTTATACATATCGTGAAACTCGAGCTTGCCAAGGACTGCCTTGGTGATTTCATCCTCTAATATTCTCAGGAGGTCTGTTCTGGTAATTGCGCCTACCAGCTTCCCTTCTCTTGTAACAGGCAGGAATCTCTGATTATTCCCAATAAGAAATTCCTTTACCTTTTCGATAGAGTCCTCCGGTTTGACCGTTGAAGACTCAGTAGACATGTATTCCCGCACAGGTATATTTTCCAGTTTGTGGAACGCTGCTTTTTCAACAATCTGTTTTGTAATTACGCCCACAACCTTTTCGTTTGACACGACGGGCAGGGCGTTTATGTTGTATTTGACCATAATGCTCTTTGCTTCAGCGATGGGGCATTCGGCATCAATTGATTTCACAGGGAAGAACATAATGTCTTTTGCCTTCCAGGGAGGTGTGATATTGTATTTAAGAAGTCGTATGAGCTTATCCTTAGCTTCGATGATGGTCATATCCTTCACTGTAGAAGAGGCAGCCTCCTTGTGGCCCCCGCCCCCAAAGAGAGAGAGGATATATCCCGCATCAACTTCTGTTATTCTGCTTCTCCCGATCATATATACCCTGTCTTCCATCCTGAAAAGGGCAAATACGACATTGATGTTTTCCATATCCCTGAATTTATGAACCACCACCGCAAGGTCACCTACATATTCTTCTGTTGAGCCCTCAGTGATCACTATGTCTATACCGTTTATATTATAGATGGAGGCGTTGCTGATGAGGTCATTAAGAAGGAATACCTGTTCCGGTGTCAATTCTTTTACGAGCATATCTGAAACGATATTTACGTTTGCACCCTTTGAGAGCAGGAAGGATGCGGCTGCGAAATCTTCGATTGTGGTGGAAGGGAAAAGAAAGCTTCCCGTTTCTTCATATATGCCGAGCATGATCACCGTTGCTTCTTCCGGGGATATGGTTAAATTACGCTCCTTAATTATGGATACGAGAATTGATACTGTTGCACCTGCATGTCTTATAAATTCTACATCCCCTTTGATATCGTCACTGGTCGAGGGGTGGTGGTCATATATATGTATTTTTGCCTTTCCTGCCTCCACAACCTTTGCGAATTCCCCGATCCTTCTCTTTTGCCTGGTATCTACAAGTATAAGCGTATCGATTGCGTCATAATTAATACGCTTCGTTTTTTCGATATCAAATATATAGAGGGTGGAGTGAATGAGAAATTCTCTCAGGGTTTTTTCCTGTGAGCCGGGAAATGCAAGGATCGCGTCCGGGTATAGTTTTTTCGCAGCAACCATGGAGGAGAGGGAATCGAAGTCAGCGTTGTTGTGGGAGGTGATAACCTTCATCGTATATAAAGCTTACCATAACTCGGATATTTCCGGCACTAAATACTCTTGTTGAAGGCTGAAAGATGAAGTATTATAATACTATCGGGCCTGAGATGGTAATAAAAGTCAACAGTGTAAAATGGATTGGGATTCGAGGTTCTTTGATTTACTAAGACCTGCAATGACAAAATAGGGGGTTTACTACATGAGAATGATCCTCGTAATTTTAATAATTTGTATTATTTTGGCGTTTGGATTCTCACAGTCAGCAACGGTAGACACTCCCACCAAGACATACCCTATTACATCTTTCAGGCCTGCCGTATCGATCAGCGAAGCCCTTGCCATTGCTGAGCATTATGTAAAAGAGCATAACGTCGATCTCTCTGAACAGTATATCCACTACGCCCGCTTGCTCTATGATGACGGCGCTGAATATAAGAAAGGTCTTTACTGGCATATACAATGGGTTTGGGGTACACCACGCCTCGGACGCGAGTATGGCCTTTGGATCTGTATGGACAGAAAGGTGATTCCTAAAGTTACCGGACCGTAACAATGGGGAGCTAATGATATTGTCAAAAGCTGCATGAAAACATTGTATATATGTCAGGGGTAGAGTCAAATGAGCAGGGATGAAAGACAAAAACTATACGTGTCTCTCGCAGAGCCGCTGAGCACGCAGAGAGATACAAGATATACTGTCGGCAGAAGTAAGAGAAAACATCATTCTGCCGACACTTCATGCCCCTTCGGGGCAGAAGTAAATTTTACCCGCAAGGATGTGTGGGTTTGCCGGGACGAATCTTTCTTCCATACCGGCAAAAAAACATCCTTCTCTGCGAACTCTGCGCCTCTGCGAGAGGAAGAATTAAGTAGAGGGAGGCAGGCTTGCTTGAAATAAGAGTTTAAGGATAAAGAATTTTTGACAAAACGGGAAAATAATGAAGGAGAGTAACTATGAGGTATATGGGAGCCGTATTGGCAGGCATGATCGTTGTAGTCCTTGCATCATCTGCACAGGGGGAATTGAATCTCCGTCCAGTCCACCCGGATGAACCGGTAGGGTATACGTATAACAAAAGATTTTCCTTTGATGAGGCTGTAACAAGCCTGAACACAATACGCCTTTCCCTTGAAAGTTTCCGGTTGTTGACAGAGGAGGCAAAAGGTAAAATATCCGGAAAGAGGTTAAAAGAAATTGGAAATACCGATTGGGAGACACAGAATTTAGGTTTTAAAAACATGCCCTTTTGTATTGAGGGGGCATTAAAAAAACAGGATTACCTGATAAAAAGGCTTCAGCATGAATTGGCAAAATACGAGATAAAGGATGGCAGGATCAGTGAGAAGGAACTGCTGGAAGCTAAAAAATCATTCGAAACGGCTGAGAAATCATTTCAGACATTCTGGGATAACTCTGGTATAGCAGATTGAGTCTATCAGGAGGGAACGACCTGGTGAAGATTGTAAAAATAATGATCGCAGTTATTTTACTGTGTGTGGTTTCCTGCACAGGCATGGATGTATATGCCTGCAGTTGCTCGTGGGGAGGACCTTTTTTTAAAGTAGCGCCTCAGGCTGAGTTTGTCATTAAAGGAAAAATTATGAGTTATCATGGCGAGGAAAAAGGAATTAAGCAGGCAATGGATGTTGAAGTGCTTGAAGTGCTGAAGGGTACCTGTCACCAAAAAAACATACGTATCTGGGGAGGAAAAGGATGGCTTTGCCGTCCCGATGTAACCCAATTCCCTGTCGGGACGGAGTGGATACTCGGGATCAACGGCCCCGGAAGCAAGCCGGGCATTGAAGGAGGGTATGCAATCTCAATATGCGGACAATACTGGCTGCAGGTCGTTAATGGCGTTGTAGTCGGCAATATTGATAATGAACAGGAGCGGGAGTTTTCCCAGGAACTGCCATTAGAGGAATTCAAAAAGAGGTTCCGCAATGGTAAATAAAGCACTCGCAACCTTTTTCATATTTTTTATGTTCGGTTTTTCGACTCTCTTTGCAGACAATAACCCGGCAGAGAGGGTTCATGTGAAATTCACCGGAGAGATTCAAGCAGGCGGGAAGTATGAACGCGCCTTTGGACCGGGATTCCGCTTTATCCTTGAGCCGAATAAATATGGATGGACTATCATGATAAAAGACGGGCGAAATAATAAAGATATTTCACGCCTGACGCCGCCTTTTCATTCCGTACCCAACCCGCGGGAGATCGAAGGGTGGCATTTCCGTAATATTGATAATTCCGGGCCCAACGAAGCGGGCGAAAAGAACATCAATGCCCCCGGTGAGGTGAGGGAGTTTATTTTTTCACCTGAAGTGGGTAAAACTATTGACGGGGTGGAAGCAAAGCGTCGGCCTGCAGAGGAGGAGATTGAAGCTGTCAGGCGTTTCGGCCGGGGTAAAATAGGAATTTCAGCATACAGGCTTGCCGATCTTGAACCTGGAAGGCAGGCAAAATTTGAGTGGATGCGTTTCGAAGTTGGACTTTCCTGGCCGGCAGTCTATTAGCCTGCTGCACATCCTCCGTATTGACTTTCCGACGATTTGAGCAATTGCATTCAATGTGAATGCAATTGCCTTGGATAAGTCTTCAGGCCTCCGGTTATAGCTTCTGCCTGTGTCATGGGTGAAAGCTTAAAGGTTAAAGGTAGCCGCAGGCCTGTCCTGCCAAGGCGCTGTTGCAGTTCTTGGCCAGGGCTGAAGCCTGCGTGGTGGGGGAGAGCAAAACCGCGAATTGATATAAGGCATCCCAAAATAAAATAAATGAAACTCCGTTTTCATTGCTGTTGGGCATTTCTTCCTGCAATAGTTTAGCTGTGTTCTTTAAAGTACAAGATTTGAAGTGGTAATCGTTGCTGAAATAAAAGTGAATGTCGAAACCGCAAACTGACCAGCTATCAAGCCGATAAACTCTAATGTTTTTTAAAAAAGCGTGACCAATATCATTGACAATTATGAGATGTAGGATATAATACCAATAT
>JAPLKD010000086.1 GCA_026388245.1 Pseudomonadota bacterium
TCTTCGTAATTTGTAATATCAGCATGAAAGGCAAGGACAGGTTTTCCTTTAAACTCTTCCTCAAATGTTAATACGGCCTCTTTGTGCATGTCGCTTACAGCCACCCGTGCACCTTCTTCAAGAAATGCCGTTGCCGTTGCCTTCCCAAGGTTTTTTGCTCCACCAGTTATGAATACAACCTTGTCTTTAAATTTCATATGTTCCCTCCGTATAGGTTTTTTATTCTGTTATCAAAGAGCCCTGTGAGGGCTTCGTTATCCTCCAGTGTGAGACCTGTAATACCCCTCCATATGTCTTCCCTTTCCATGCAGAGATATATAAAGAGATCTTCCTCCTGTCTTTTTAAAAGCCCGTAAAGCATCCTGTATATCTTCAAGCGTTCTTTTTTTATGTACCGGTATTTTCCGTCTTCGCCCCTGATAAACTCCCCATAAAGGAGATTTTTTCTCCCTTCTTCCAGGAAACGGTCAAAAAGTCGTGGTGGAAACCTTAAAAGGCCGAGGCTTACCCACAGGACCTTTTTGAGATCAAGTATTCTGCCTATGTCTCCAATGAGATATTCATAGTCCTTCTCAAAACCCTCGTAAATAATAACGGGGTCGAAATGCAACCCGACAAAACACCCTGAATCCTGTGCCTTTTTTGCAGCCTTTAATCTTTTATAAAGAGGGCTTGTCCTTTTTTCTTCATAGTCGATTATCCTTTGAGGTGCAAGGGAAAATGAGATGACCGTATAGGGGTTCAGGTATGGAACAAGATGATCAATGGATGCCCATTTGGATTTCAGCTCCAGAAGCGCCTTTTTTGTTTCACCGAAAAATTCTATAAGCGGTCGGTTAAGGCCGTATCTCCTGTCAAGGGCAAGACTATCCGAAAGTTCGCCAGTTCCAAATCTCAGGATATGTGTTTTTTCAGCCTCGATTGTTTCGTTTATCTGTGACAGGATGTATGGCATATCCCGGTTTATTTTGATATTCGGGGCATTGATGTATTCTTTGAGGATGCAGTAGGAACAGGAAAGAACACAACCCTCAATAAGATCAATCGTTTTGTAACCACAGCATATGTGGTTTTTTGTACCAGGACAGTCCCTTACGATGTTTCCCCTTGTTTCAACAAAATCAATCTTTTGCAAGCCCAAATATGCTCCTTATATATCCGGCATCAAAAACTCCGTTGAGTTTTAACAACGCCACTCTGATTTCATCAGGGTTTTTCGCCCTTATAAGTATATCAATATACTCCTTTTCGAAAAAAGGGTCTACTTTTATGTCTATATTAGGCGGGAGCGCACACTTGATTTTTATATCTTTCAACCCCTTTTCGAGTGAAGAGAGTATGGGGTATGTGAGGGTTTTAAGCCTTGCCTTCAGCCCGTATATATCGTCTGCGCCGATTATTGTGGAGAAATCAATAGCGCCTTTCCTCACTTTTATTAAATGGAGCATCTGCAGGATTTCGCGTATGGTGCTCTCTGTGGTGTGAAGAGGGGTAAGTATTTCAATTATATGCTCTTTTTCCTCAGAGGTGAATCGCAAAAGGGTTTCGATATTTTGCATGGAGAGGTCTTTTTTTAATATGAAGCATTTCATGGTCTCATCAGAGCCTGCTATATCCCGGAGCCTCCCTGCGATCTTTTCATGTCTGCTGAGGGAGAGCAGCGTCATTACATCGTATACCTCTTCCGTTGAAAAGGCCATGTGCAGCATTTTTTCGATGCAGTTCGCCTTTTCAATAATATTCAGCGCCCGCCCCATATTGTCGTGGATGGAGCGGAGGAGGGCATCTTTCTCAGTTATATTCACCATGATGCAGGGGATATCTGTAAGCCCCAGATGTAATGCAGCCTCGATCCTTTTAAAGCCTGTAACAATCGTGTAAGGTGGCGGAGCGAGGAGTATCAGGGGCTGGATGATACCAATCCTTTTGATGGATGCGAGGAGTATGCCGTCCTCAAGCGGATAAGATATACAAAATTTTTTGTCGCTGACATTTATCCGGGTAATCGGTGTGGTTTGCATATAGCCTTTTGACTAAGCCCCCACAACGGGAAGCTCAATGATGAACTTTGCACCTTCAGGAATGTTGTCTTCCACATATATGCGTCCATGATGCTCCAGGATGATGGAATGGACGATGGCGAGCCCGAGGCCCATGCCGTCCTTGTCCCTGGTAAAATAAGGGTCAAAAACCTTTCCCTTATCTTCATCGGCAACGCCGCTCCCATTGTCTGCTATCACAATAATGCCAACCCCCTTATCAGCATCAAATTTTGTGCTAATGGTGATGATGCCCTCTTTGTTGTTTATCGCCTTTGCCGAATTGGTTATGAGGTTTATCATGGCCCTTTTTATCCCGTCTCTGTCCATACGGAAGATCGGGATGAGGGACTGCTCGAATCTGAACGTGATATTATGATAGAGGTTCTTATATATAGAGATTGTCTCTTCAAGAACGGAATTAATATCTTCGATGATCATTGTCTGCGAACTGTGTGTTAACTTTGTAAGCTCGTTGACTATCCCTTTTATGTCTCCTACCGATTTGATTATGACCGATGTTGTCTCGTCGAGGATTTCCTTGTCGCTGTCTGTCATACGTGCAAGCAACCTTCGCCGTATTCTTTCTGCCGATAAGATGATGGGGGTCAGAGGGTTTTTTATCTCGTGGGTTAATTTTTTTGCTACCTCTCTCCAGGTGGCAAGTTTTTCAGCCCGGACAACGTGTGTAATATCGTCAAAAGTGATGATAAAGCCCTCTGTTTTGTTTGTATCATCTTTCAGGATTGTGAGAGAAGCCCTTATATATTTAATATCTTTCTGTAAATTAAGCCTCATATACTTTGTAACGCTTCCGTCGCCCGTTCCTCTGGCCTCTTTCAGGAAAGACTTCATGTATTTTTTAAAATCACCCCCCAGGACTTCCTTCAGAGGTGTTCCTTCCAATGTTTCCTTTTCGACCCCGAGAATGTTCTGTGCTGCCTTATTCAGAAAAAGAATATCCCCCCTTTTGTCCGTAGATATGATCCCTGTTGTAACATTGTCGAGTATAATCTCCATATATCTTCTTTTTGCTTCAATCTCGTCTTTTGTTACCTTTAACTCTTTTGCCATGCTGTTAAAGGCGCTCACCAGGGTTCCTATCTCATCCTTCCCCCTGTCTTCGAGGTTTACGTCAAATTTACCTTGTGCGATAATGGAGACACCTTCCTTCACCCTTTCGATGGGGATTGTTATCTCCGTAGCCATCTTTATCCCTACCCAGACACAAAAGAATATCGTCATAACGGTAATGAGGGACAAGGGTATATAAAAGCTGTATTTCAAAATCTTTTTAAATGCCCGGGATTCTTTGAATTCCTTGTGCGTGGAGGTTATCTCCTTTATTCTCGCTGTGCTTTGAATTTTTAGTATATCCCCCGTAAAGAGGATAGCCTGAGTGTTACCGTATTCGTCCGGTATCCTCGTGCCGGCGACGATGATTTCCCCGTCTTTTATGGGGATTACTTCCCTTATTATGTTATCTTTTTTCAAGGCTGCCTCTATTTTGCCGGAAAGCCTGCTGTCTATCCCTTGCGGAAGATTGCTTACAACTACATTACCGGAAAGATCGTGTACTGAGAAATATTCATTGAGTTTTGCATATCTGTCGCTCCGGAGGTATGTGTTGAGTTCCTTTTCTTTTTCGAGAAGTTTTCTCTTGTCAATATTGCCTGCAAGCAACTTCCCGGTTTTTTCGTACCGTTGAAAGAGATCATCGTAATAGTAATGGGAAAGGATTAAGGCGCTGTCCATTGTGTCTTCAATCTTCTGTCCGAACCATTTGTCCATACTTATATGGAAAAAACCTGTTGCAAGTATGGAGAGCGTAAAGGATGGTACAATGGAGATAATGAGCATGGTGACCGTTAATTTTGTCTTAAGACCGGAGCCCCATATCCCCCTCTTTTTTTCGATATATGCCTTAAAAAGTGTTCTCGTTATAAGGAAAATGAGGAGCAAAATCAAGAGGAGGTTGATATTTAATACGATGACGATGAGTTTGTTTTCTTCAATGGGAAGGAATTTTTTAAAGAACGGGAGATGTGTCTCGAGGTAGATAAAAAGACCGAATATTAATAAAATCAGTGCAGAAAAAATCCATTCTTTTTTATATTTCATTGTGAATTCCGTTTAAAGACACGGTATTTATTATACTTCATCCTGTTAAGGAAACAAAGTTTATCTGCCTTTTTTCTTTTTCTCCACCCCTGTACGAGTTGAAAATATCTCTGCTGCACCGGGTGCACAGATTAATATCGTATATATCCTCAATACCTTCATTATGCAATATCTCCATATTCGCCTGTCTGATATCTAAAAACAGGGTGTTGTTTTTCCTTTTAAAGATGTCATCGGAAAACCCCTCCTCCATGAAAACATTGCGTACGTCGTTTTTTACCTCATAACAGCACGGGCCAATAGATGGACCCAGAATGGCTGTTATCCTTTTTCTGTTAACCCCGAATTCCGACATTTTTTCGATCGCCTTTTTGGTAATCTTTTTGGCGGTTCCACGCCAGCCCGCATGGATGATTGATACGACAGGACTGTCCATTCCGCATATTACGATAGGAAGGCAATCCGCTGTTTTCACTATGCCTGCTATGTCTTTTGAGATAATGATAAGGCCGTCCCCCGATACCGGCCTGTGTCCGTCTTGAATAACATGTACATCAACCCCATGTTCCTGTTTCATGATAACGAAATCATTAAGGCCAAAGGCCCCAAGGAACTCGGCTTTTTCATCTCCCTGTAATGTATGCGATGGCGATTTTGCTGTAAAGAAACCGTGTTTTATCCCCCTCTGCTCAAGCTCAGGGACGTAGTAATAGGACCAATCATTGATATTTTTCAGTTTAAACTGCATATTTTTCTATAAACTCCTCAATGTCCGCCGGCACTGGCGCCTCAATGAAAACCGGTATGCCCGTGACCGGATGCATGAACTCTATCCTGTATGCATGTAAAAGTGGTCTTTCGGTGACATGTTTTGCCCTTTTGCCGTATGCATCATCGCCGACAATTGGATGACCCATGTGTGTCAGATGGACTCTTATCTGATGGGTTCTCCCCGTCTTCGGGTATGCCTCAATATAGGTAAAACCGTTCAATCTTTTTATAACCTTAAAGGCCGTAGAGGCATCCCTTCCACCTTCTTTCAGCACAGCCATCTTCTTTCTGTTCGTGGGGTGTCGCCCGATATTCCCTTCAATTATGCCCTCATTTTTCATAACAACTTCTTCCACTACTGCTCTGTATGTTTTACGGATACTTCTCTCTTTAAAAAGGGCAGAAAGCACCTCCTGCGTCCTGGAATCCTTTGCGACGATAATAACACCGGTGGTGTCTTTGTCGAGCCGGTGGACAATGCCAGGACGAAAGTGATACAGTGTTGAGTGTTGAGTGTTGAGTGTTGAGTTAAAATGATATTGTTCTACGCTCTCCGCTCTGTGCTCTCCGCTCATCTCCCTCGGCCCCTGTTCTCTGTTCTCTGTTCCCTGTTCCTTTACCCCTGACCCCTCAACCCCTCGAACCCTCGAACCCTGTTTTTTCAGGTACGCCAGTACTGCATTCACCAGAGTTCCATCCCTGTGCCCGAATGATGGGTGCACTACCATCCCTTTCGGTTTGTTAATGGCAAGGAAATATTCGTCTTCATAGAGGATGTTCAGAGGAATTTCCTGTGGTTCCAGCATTAATGGTTCTTCCTCCGGGATTTCACCATCAATCTCGATGAACTTCTTTATCTTTGTCGATGGTTTTGGCGGTTTGCCTGTAATGCGTATGTGTCCCCCTTCGATCATGCTCTTGATTTTTGTCCGTGTAATGGAAAGTCTTTCCGAGAGATATGTATCCAGCCTCTTCCCTTCCTCATTACATATTATATGGAATTGTTTTTCCGGACTCATTCTTGGAGGGCAGTTTTTATACCTGAAACAAGAATATGTTCTTCTTCTCTGAGTATTGTCCTCATGTCGAGGAGAAACCGGTCTTTCTCGATCCTTCCGATAACGTGGATTTCAAGGTTTCTTAGTCTTTCCTCAAGGATTTCAACGCTTATTGCATGTGGCGTGATGGCAACACCGTACGAAGGAATAGATACATCAGGGAGGCTGCCGCCGCCAACCTCCGAAAGCAATGCCACAGGTATGGCAGTAACCTTTTCGGATAAGTGTTTCAAGACTTTCACAATCCGCTGAGACCTCGTCTTGAGAGCCTTTTGGTTTTCGTATATCATTCTTAACGTTGGTATTTCATGCCTTGCAGTTTCTTCGTCGAGATAAAGCAGGAGCGTGCTTTCAAGCGCTGCAAGCGTGAATTTATCGGGTCTCAATGCCCTTGTAATGGGGTTTTTTTTCATTGCATCTATATAAGATTTTTCTCCAAGGATCAGACCGGCCTGTGGAGCCCCCAGGAGTTTATCTCCACTGAAGGATATGATATCCCACCCCTTTTTTAGTTCCACGGTAATGCAGGGCTCATCATGCACACCGATTCCTTGAATGGGGAAGAGGAGACCGCTTCCGGCATCATAAACTGTTGGCAGGTTATGTCTCTTTCCGAGGGAGATCAATTCTTCTGATACTGTTTCATGGACAAAGCCCTTAATCCTGTAATTACTCGTATGTACTTTCATGAGAAGACCTGTGGAGTCGCTGATGGCGCGTTCGTAATCTCCTGCGTATGTTCTGTTTGTTGTGCCAACCTCTTTTAATATGGCCCCGCTTTTTTTAATAACATCGGGCACCCTGAAACTGCCTCCAATCTCAACGAGTTCACCCCTTGAAATAATCGCCTCTTTCCCGTCTGCAAGGGTGTTGAGTATGAGAAAGACTGCCCCGGCATTGTTATTGACGACGAGGGCGCTCTCGGCGCCGGTGAGTTTTTTCAGGATAGAGGTGCAGTGGTCGTACCTGTCCCCTCTTGAGCCTTTTTGAAGGTCATACTCGAGGTTTGTATAATGGGTGGCTGCATTGATAATGGCTTCTATAGCAGATTTTGCAAGCAAAGAGCGTCCGAGATTTGTGTGTATTATCACGCCTGTACCGTTTATCACCCTTTTTAATCCCGGGGAGGTGGATGCAATGACCTGCTTTCGTGTATTTTCGACGATTTCATTCAATAAGGGTATGGCGGCGATTCTGTTTTCTTTTATAGATGTTCTCAGTTCATCGAGATAATTTCTGAGAGCGTCCTTCGCTATACCTTCAGGATAAATCGTTGTGAGTTTCCCCCACTCTTCGTGCTTTAATATCTCGTCAACTTTTGGTATGTTTCTGAGAAGTTGTTTGTCTGCCATTGATACATTTGTAACATAGAAATAAAATGTAATCAACGGGTTTAGCTGCACCGGATTTGATTGTTCTTTTCAGGCAGTTTTCATATAATAACTTTATATATGCAGGCCTTTATTCTTGGCATAAGTAACGGAGCGATATGTGTGGCGTATTGTTCGCCTATTCTTATCCCTTATCTGGTGGGAGAAGGGGGCAATATCCAACGGAACTTCATGCTAATCGGGCAGTTTCTCTCCGGGAGGTTTGTGGGCTATCTCGTTTTTGCTGTGCTGGCCTGGGGAATCAACAAATCGATAATTCATGCAGGGGGCCAGCGCGAGTTGTTTATCGGATTTGCCTATGTAATTCTTTCGTTGTTTCTGGTTGCCTATGGTTTTTTTCATATAAGGCCATCTTGTTCGGCTGGATTTCTAAAGGGTTCTCTTCAGAAAGCAATACATATGCACCCGGCTTTCCTACCTGCATTCATGGGCTTTGCAACAGGCTTAAGCTTTTGTCCGCCCTTTCTCCTTGCCGTAACCGGCGCCATTGAAAAAGGCAGTTTGCTGGGAAGCATGTATTTCTTTTTTGCATTTTTCCTCGGCACTTCCCTCTTTTTTATTCCTATACCTTTTATCGGGGTATTGCGGAGGTTCTCTGTTCTCCCGATAATCGGAAAGATGGCAACGGGTATAATAGGTATTTACTATTTTTATTCAGGTGTTATAATGTTGATAGGAGCCGTGAAATGGTAAAATCTTTTCTACTTGCCTTTCCCATGATGGTCTTGACTTTTGTGATGCTTTCCGGCGGCAGGATGTCGGATGACCCGAAAAAAATGGTTGCCTTTGCCATCACCTTTCTCTTTGTCAATATTTTATTCTTTTTAATGATCCGCACTGGAAAGACCGATAAGTACAGGTCTATATTGTTTATAAGCTATGCCGTCTGTTTTGTTATCTCCTTCATAACCCACCTCATTGAACTCAGGGGCAGTATGGCAATAAGCGGGGCAAATATGGTCGAAGGATTGACACCGTTCTGCCATATTGTCATACCCATGACCCTGATCCCTGCAGCGCTTACGAAAACAATAATATTTCCAGGCACCATTATCGGTGGTTTTGCATCCATTGCAAGCATGTTTGTTCTGTGGATCGGGGCTTCTCTGGCGCTGGGTCGGGGCTTCTGCAGTTGGGCCTGTTTTTTTGGAGGTCTTGACGACGGGTTTTCCCGTATCTTTAAAAAACCGCTCATTAAAAACATTAACCTGAAGTGGACATATCTACCTTATGCAGTTCTTTTTGTGGTGGTTGTGACGGCAGCGCTTACCCTTTCGCCGACCTACTGTGAATGGTTGTGCCCTTATAAAACCGTTACCGAATTTGTTGAGGTCACATCGGTAAAGATTCTCATGCAGACCATCATCTTTGTCTCTCTCTTTATCGCCCTTGTCATCGTTCTGCCTCTTCTCACGAAAAGAAGAACACAATGCGGCCTTTTCTGCCCCTTCGGCGCCTTCCAGTCTTTTACCAACAAGGTGAATGCCTTTGAAGTGCGCATCGATCAGGAAAAATGCGTGAAGTGTAAACGATGTTTACAGGTATGCCCAACATTCTCTGTTGATGAAGGCAGCATTAATGAAGGAAAGATGCGCATAACCTGTACGAAATGTGGAAAATGTGTAGATGCATGTCCAAAAAAGGCGATATTTTTCCATGTAAAATGTACACCCTTGAACAGTACTCTCGATAGATACCGGGTGTTTTTTCTCTATCCTGCATTTTTATTCCTCACTACAATGGCTGGCAATAATATTCAGGACGCAATAGTAAAGACGATAAGGCTTTTGACAACAGGGAGTATGTTTTAACGTAACTACTAAGGTAAAATGAGCGTAGAGCGGAGAGCGGAGAGCGGAGAGGGGAATGAGAAATTGCGAAATTGCGAAGATGCGAAGATAGGGGAAGGGAAGAGCGGCTGAAGGTAGAGAAGGCTGAAGGCAGTGAATAGTGAATAGTGAATGGTGAAAAGGCAATGAATAAATTAAAAACAGTTTTGGGTTATACCTGGGGATTCCTTGCCATCTTTATAGTGCTTGCCACATTCCTGGGAAGTGCGTATTTCAGCCGTACATTGGCAAACGCCACAGGCGTCACGGTTTCCCCATGGTACTCCGGCGGCGAAATTGTAATGACAGTGGACCATGGTTCATACAAAACGTTTGTGCACCGCCCTGTTTTTGACGGCTTGATATGGGAGAGAAAGGACGGATTCATACAGATCAACTGGGAACCATTTTCCGGCTTGCCGCCGGTTGTTGAAGAAAGGATCGATTACAACGGAGACAGACAGGAAGATTTTCTCGTTAAACTTGATACCACAACGGGCAACGCTTCTCTTGTTGCATACAGCCCTGATGTTGTTTCTGTTGAAAACACATACAAGTTGACAAAGGGCTGGGCAGTAAGGGTCCTGCTAAAGAAAAAACCGTAGCCGATTATACCCTTGATTTTTTAACCTCTAAGTTTTAAGTTGTGAGTGTTGGCAGCACTGCCTCTTTTAAATTCTTAATTCTAAATTTCCCCTTCCGCCTTCAGTCTATTCACTATCCCTACAACGAGACATATTAAGTGACCCCTACCATGGCCATTTTTCGTTTCCGATGGGAGAGGTAAGCCCGGTAGTTTTTCAACTGGGTCCATTCAACAAGCTCAATGAGATCTATGACATCGAAAACTTTCAAATATGATGAAGAAACTTTATTCTTAATACGAACCGGGACACATTCAAACTTATTTAAAAAGTAGCAAAAAAGAAAAAAAAGTAAGGAAATTCAGAATCAAATTCAAACCATGATTAATTCGAAAGACCGTGTTTCAATAAAGTAATTTTTATAATGATATTGACTTAGTCCATTACTTAGTCTATATAGATAACATGGCACTTATTGTTAATATTCACGATGCAAAAACCCATTTTTCAAAACTGTTAAACCGGGTTGGAACCGGCGAAGAAGTTGTTATTGCAAAGGCTGGAAAACCTTTGGCTCGCCTTGTTCCTATCAATAAAAGCATCCAGACAAGAACCCCTGGAAGTGCAAAGAAATATGTTTTTATGACAGAGGATTTTAATGAGCCGCTACCGGAAGTCATACTAAATGCCTTTGAAAAATGAAAGCATTAATGGATACCCAGGTATTTTTGTGGTGGATTGTGGACGATCCAAGATTATCATCTCCTGCCCGCAAGGTAATCACCGATGGAAATAATGAGTTATATTTTAGTGCTGCCAGTGCCTGGGAGATTGCTATCAAAGCCCAAATTGGAAGGTTAAAGCTTTCCGAGAAACCAGAAATTTTAATACCTGA
This sequence comes from Pseudomonadota bacterium, assembly GCA_026388245.1. GTDB lineage: Bacteria > Desulfobacterota > Syntrophorhabdia > Syntrophorhabdales > Syntrophorhabdaceae > MWEV01. The sequence goes on from JAPLKD010000086.1 coordinate 10,689, forward strand.
ACAGTTAGCCAGAAATGCATTTGAAAGTCTGCCTATCAACATTCGTCATGCCCTTCACGTATTTAACCTTCCCGAACACCACAGAGACCCCTTTGACAGGATTATCATTTCTCAGGCAATCATTGAAGGTCTCAATATCATCACGTCTGACAAAGAGTTTTCGAAATATCCGGTAGAAGTTATCTGGTAAACAGCAGGTTGCGGATGTAAGGAAATTCAGGCTTAGTTTCAAAGCATAAGCCCCAGTTCCTAACCCAGGGTGAAATTTAAGACAGGTGAAAGAAAAGGGTGAAAGGTGAAGGGCTGAAGGGGAAAGGAGCGTAGAGCGTAGAGGGGCAGGGGTTCATGTCTTGTTTTTTGCATGGGGGACAGGGGGGAAACCAATTGTGCAAGCCTTAATCCTGCCGAAGGCAGGACATTGTAAATTTAGAATTGCGAATTTAACAGCAAACATTTATTGCAGTAGTAAAAATCCTTTGAATGTTTTACTAAAGAATATTAGAATAGGTTAATTATGATCGGCATTGAAGAAAAAATTGAAATCCTGAAAAAACTTAAGCCAGAACTCCAAAAACATTACGGGGTCAGCTCTCTGGGGATTTTTGGTTCCTTTATTCGAGGAAAGCAAAAACGAAAGAGTGACCTTGACATCCTGGTTGATTATGAAAAAGCCCCAACACTTTTTGGGTTTATCCGTCTTGAGAGGTTTCTGAGCAAGGAGCTTAACATAAAAGTTGACCTCGTGATGAAGAGTGCTCTGAAACCAACTATCGGGAAACACATCCTGAATGAAGTTGTGCATGTATGAGCGAGAAGAAAGACTATACCGACTATCTGAGTGATATAGCAGAGTATGCCGAAAAAGCCATCCGTTTTCTCAATGAAGTAAGTTTTGACGATTTCGCAATAAATGATGAAAAAACATTGGCAACCATACGCTCTCTCGAGGTGATTGGTGAAGCAGCAAAACACATTCCCAAATCAATAAGGAATCAGTTTTAGCTTTGAGCTCTTAGCTTTTCCCGCTCTCCGCCCCTTTCCCCTCTCCGATCCCACCGTTCGTATCCAGCAGAACGAGCGACTGATCACCCTTTTTGATCTCTGTCGCAATTATAGACGAGGTGTCGGCAAAATACTCTCTCGATTTAACTTGATAATTTAGAAATAAAGTAATACTTTTATTGCAAATAAAGTAATACGGAGGATTGGGTATGGACGTCGTCAAATCTACGGTCAAGGGACAGATTCTCATTCCTGCAACTTTGCGGAAAAAATACCAGATTGAAAGGGGAACCACACTCAGGATTTATGAGGAGGACGACCGCATTGTTGTCGAACCCCTGAGACAGGACCCGGTTGTGGAAGGTAGAGGCATATTGAAAACACAGGGAAGAATCTTGAAGGCCCTGCTCAAAGAGAGGCGGGAAGAGGCGGAGCGATGAAACGATACGTCCTTGATAGTTACGCTCTGATCGCTTTTTTTGAAAACGAGGCAGGGGCGCAGAGAGTTGAAGAAATCCTCAATAAAATGCTTACCGGCAAGGTTAAAGGCTATCTCTGCATAGTTAACTGGGGCGAGCTCTACTATATTACCTTACGAGAACAGGGAGGCGAGGCGGCGGAAATGGTCATTCGTCAGATCAGAAAATTACCTCTCCACCTCATGGACGCTGATCGGGAGCTGACCTATCAGGCAGCGAAATTAAAGGGGAAATATCCCCTTGCCCACGCCGATTGTTTTGCCGCTTCCCTGGCCATGAAGCTGAAAGCAACCTTGGTAACCGGTGATCCGGAGTTCAAAATATTGCAGGATTTATTATCCATTAACTGGTTGGAATAAGGAGGGGACAAAGGGGAATAGGAAAGGAATATGAGGTTTATTTCCAGCCGCTGGAACGGGCTTTCAGAAAAACGTTCGTGATTTCGTTGATTTTCGTCCGGATGTCGAAGACATCGCCCCTCCCCAACTCGTCTTCGCTCCAGATGGTCTTGCTCTTTTCCGGCCCAAGCAACGATTGGCTGGCCTCGATTTTTGTCACCTCCATTTCGATGATGTACTGGTAATGCTGTTTATCAAGCTTCGTGGCCTGGATCTTGACTTTCAGAACCGGTTTCCCCGGGACATTCTGCCATTCCTCATCTGAAAGGATCTTGATGCCGGCCTTTTTAATCTTTGCGGTGAGCTCCCGAAGAACTTCCTCCCGGCGCAGTCCATCCTTTTCCAGCTCCGGGTTCGGGGAATCAACGGAAACCAGGAACCCTTTGATGCCTTTCATCTCATCGCCGTAGATCAGATTCGTCACACCGACTTTCACATCCGTCATCACGTCGTACTTGACGACAAGGAAAACCGCCAGTGCGAGCAGCAGAAGGAAAAACAGCGATCGGTTGCTCATACTTCCATCCTTTCGATGATCGTCGTTCGCAAAGTTTTCGTAAAACCATCCACCTAAACGAGATCCATCAGAAGTTCTCACCCCGAGGGGGAATGGGACTCACCCAAGCGTGCCTTTCATCTTAATCTCTATAAGCGCAATAGTCAAAGGAATAATTGTACAATCCGGGGTCGAGGGTTCGAGGGGTCGAGGGTAATGAAACCCGTGAAGCGTATTTCGTGAAGCCCCCGCCAAGCGAGGACAGGCGCGAAGCAGGGGAAGGTTTTTCATTTACGTAAATAGTTGCAAAAGTATATAATAAATCCCCATGCGGAAAATCATTGTTGATATCGATAATACACTCTGGGATTTAGCGCCTGTACTCTATGAAGAGCTTAAGAAGTTCAACCCTGAACTCCCGTCTCCATCACATTGGTATCACTGGGATTTCTGGAGAGGGTATATTTCAGAAAGGGTTCTTTACGGTGTTTTAAGGGATATTCATTTAAAGCAGGACACCTTTGCGCCCTATCCTGATGCGGAACCGTTTCTTGCACATTTAAAGGAAGAAGGATTTTATATCATCATTGCAAGCCACAGGGAAAAGGGGACTTTCGATGCTACCCGGAAATGGCTGATGATAAACGATCTTTCATTCAATGAAGTGCACTTGAGTTACGATAAAACTGTCCTTTTCAATAAATGCTGGGCAATTGTTGACGACAGTCCCGTAACCCTTGAAAAGGCAAGAGTGGCAGGGATAGTGAGGGTTGGATTAAAAAATCCCTGGAACGAAAAGGAAAAACACCCGTTATTCGCAAACCTGGTGGAAGTACTGAATTACCTGCAAAGTCAGTGTACTTCAAACTCGTAATTCGTTTCTTTACTAATCACCGTTAATCAATTATATTCTTGTCCTGATGCTTACAGTAACCAACCTTACCAAGACATACGGCAGGCAGGTCATCTTCGACAACGTCTCCTTCATGATAAACCCCGGTGAACGGATAGGACTTGCAGGGAGGAACGGTTCCGGGAAGACGACACTTCTCAGGCTTATACTCGGGGAAGAAGAGTCTGATTCCGGTGATATAGCCATTTCGAAGAATTATGGAATCCGTCATCTCTCGCAACATATAAACTTCACCGAAAATTCTGTTTTAAAAGAGGCCTGTCTCAACCTTAAAACCCCTGAAGACGGGAGCGATGAGACCTATAAGGCAAAATCCATCCTTTTTGGTCTTGGTTTTGAACCCCATGAGTTAAATATTCATCCAAAGATTCTATCAGGCGGTTATCAGGTGAGATTAAACATTGCAAGGATCCTTGTATCAGAGCCTAACCTTCTCCTCCTCGATGAGCCCACAAACTATCTTGACATTGTATCGGTGCGATGGCTGATTCAATTTTTACGAAACTGGAAGAATGAACTGGTCATTGTGACTCATGACAGGGCATTCATGGATGCCATTTCAACGCATACAATGGGTATTCACAGGCAGAAGATAAGAAAGATAACAGGGGGCACGGGAAAGCTGTATCAACAGATATTGCAGGACGAAGAAGTCTATGAAAAAACACGAATCAACGATGAGAGAAAGAGGAAAGAGTTAGAACAGTTCATTAACCGCTTCCGGGCGCAGGCCACAAGGGCCAGGGCGGTGCAGTCACGGATAAGGTTGCTCGGGAAGAAGGAAAAGCGCGAGAAACTCCATGAGGCGCGAAATCTTGATTTTGAGTTTAAGACAGCGCCATTTTCCGGGAAGTGGCTTATGGAGGTGGAAAACATCTCATTCTCCTTTTCAGAGGATTCTAATCCTCTCATTGAAGGGTTCGGCATGGCGGTTAAGAAACACGACAGGATCGGTGTAGTCGGAAAAAACGGTAAGGGAAAGACTACCTTTCTGAGCCTGCTGGCAGGAAAACTTCTCCCGAAAGAGGGGACAATCAGGCCCAACCTGAATATGAAACCCGGCTATTTCGGGCAGATGAATATTGACCGCCTTGACCCTGAAAAGACCGTTCTTGAGGAAATATTGAGTGTCCACCCCGAGCATAGCCTTGGCGCTGCAAGGAATATCTGCGGCTCGATGATGTTTGAAGGTGATAATGCATTAAAGAAGGTTTCCATTCTGTCGGGTGGTGAAAAGAGCAGGGTCTTGCTTGGGAAACTGCTTGTGAGTCCCACGAACCTCATATTGCTCGATGAGCCGGACAATCATCTTGATGTGGAGTCTGTGGATGCCCTTGTTGAGGCCATTGATGCATATAGCGGTGCTGTTATCCTTGTTACACACAGCGAAATGTTACTGGAAGCTGTTGCAACGAGGCTGATTGTTTTTGACGGCGGCAGGGTGAGTCTATTTGAAGGCTCATACATTGATTTTCTTGAGCGTATCGGGTGGGAAGATGAAAGAGCAGGGGGGAAATCTGAACCTATTGAAGGTGCAGAAACGAGAAGCAAGGTTGTAAACCGGAAAGACATACAGAAAGATATGAGACGAATGCGTGCCAGGATCATCACAGAGCGGTCCAGGGCATTGAACCCGTTACAGAAAAAAATGACTGAACTGGAAAACAGGATAACAGCGCTGGAAAGACAGATAGAACAGGACAATACATCCCTTGTAAGGGCATCACAGGTAGGTGAAGGAAGGACAATAGCATCGCTGTCTATTGCGATTCACGAGGCGAGAAATACTATCGAGACGCTCTTCGATGAGTTGGAAGAAATGACACATAAATTCGAAGAGAAATCGAGGGAATTCGAAGAACAATTAAGGGTGTTAGTAGATTAACCGTTCAAGCCGCTTAAACCGTTCAAGCCGTTCAAGCCGTTCAAACCGCTTAAACTGTTTGAATGGCCAAGAAAGAGGGGATGCGTGATGGGTGTGGTCGGAGAGCGGAAAATAATTGAAATCATTTCAAAATAGGTTTACTCTGTATAATAACATGCCGGAGAGCATATATGAAAAAGATGGGAGCAAAAACATGAAAATAATCATCACAATCCTCGTATTTGTATGTATAGTAGCGGGAAATGCATATTCTCAGGAGGATGCATTCGAAAAGGCTGACCTCAATAAAGACGGTTATATAAGCAGGGATGAATACGACGCAGCGGTAACTTCAAAATTCAACGAATATGATGCTAACAAGGATGGCGTTATTGATAGGCATGAATTCAATACAGCAAAAGACCCTAAGGCGGCTATTGAGTATGAATTTTTGGATAGAGATAAGGATGGAAAATTAAATATGGACGAATTTAAGGCCGGCGCCACGGACAGGTATCAAATGTATGACCAGAACAGGGACAACCTTCTCAGCAACCCTGAATACAGGGGGGATATCGGTTTTCCTATCCTGAAGTTGTATTTTTAAATAAGAGATGAGAGGGCCTCCCCCCGGGTTCGGGGGGAGGCAAATGGGGGTTGGGGCGGGGAAGGAGTTTGAAGACAGCCTCACTGTAGCGCTGTTTTAGGAATTCGATTTCTGAAATGCGCTCTTTGGTGCATTACAGATAGGACAATGCCAATCTTCGGGAAGTTTTTCAAATTCTGACTTCTCAAACTTTTCTTCATACTGATAACCACATACAGAACACGTATAGACCATAACGACCTCCTTATTTATGTTATATTTGGATCAAGTTTCTTTTTTTCTTTGCATTTCGGACAAATACCGTAAAAATCTACATGGTTGCCAACTATTTCATAACCACATTTTTCGTTTTCCTGTAAGTCAAGTGAAAAATAGGAAAAAACATCAATGATTTCTTTGCAGTTTAAGCAAATCAAATGGTGATGCGGCTCAGGATTTGGATCAAAACGCTTCTTATCAGAATCTATGCCGAGTTCCTTAACAACCCCTTTCTCTTTAAGGGTTTCCAGTGTATTGTAAACAGTGGCTATGGACATGGTTGGAAAATTTAATGCAATTGCCCTGAATACATCTGCTGCTGATGGATGAGAGGTGTTTCCATCAAGACAATCGAGGATTGCAAGCCGTTGCGGGGTCAATTTCATATCAATATTTTCACGTTTAATCATTTCTCACCTGAGAATGTTATCTTTATAAGAATGATTATAATACAATAAAGATTATTGTCAAGTAATATTTATTAATTGATAATTATTTTCATTGATTTGGTGTAGGATTTGTATAAAAAGTGGAGGGCGGTGGAGCCGGGAGAATTCCGCAGCTTTTCTTGCAAAATAAAGGCAGCCGGAATAATCGTGGATGAAAAACCTGATGTTCCTTCTTTCCGTATTAAAGCATCGCAGATGAAAGAAAATAAAATTTTCAGGGGGAAAGATGTACGGGTGCTCCTTCAAAAATTCCTGAAGGCCACGGCAAGCGATGAACCCCGCCCATAGCTATCCGGTTATTCTGAACGGGTAGCCCTGCGACTACCTGCTGTTCACGGCAATCCAGTATCCGGCATTCACCATTCACCATTCACTGGTTTGTATTACCCTCCATCCATTGTATGATGCTCGGCCTTTATGAACCATGATGTGGGGTCGGTGAAATATTCTTCTGCATCTCGCAGTGAAAGGTAATGCTCATTTTCAATCATAGCGAGTAGGTCAAAAAACTCTTTCTCTCTTGGATTGGTGCTGGCATCTCTCAGCTTTGTGTAAAATTGTGTTCCCTTTTTTTCAAAGTCCACAGCAACCTTGACCGCTTCAAGGTCACCGGCATCAGCCTTTGCTGTTTTGTCGATGTTTTTGAGTGTGTTGACAAGGATTTCTTTGATGTTTGTGTTTTTGACCGTAAGAGGAAGTGTTTCAGGCCACTTCTCTTGCTTTTCCCATTTTTTATGGAGCTCTCTCAAGCGTTCGTAGTGTTCGAGTTCTTCATCAGCTATCTGCTTGAACATGGCTTTCCCGAGGGGGTTCTTCGTTAGTCCAGCATGTATCAGGTAGAATTCACGCTCTCTCGTCTCGTTATTGAGGGCCAATTCCAGTGCGTTAAGGCGTTCTTTTTCATCCATAATCTATCCTCCTCTTTTACTAATGAATTGTTGTTACCTTTCATCCCATTGTCCCGCCTTCGGCAGGATTAAACCGTACGGATTGCGGATTTCGCTCTCCCCTCTCTGCTCTTCGCTCTTTGTTCTCCGCTCCTTTCACCTTTCCCCATACTCAACCCACTCAACTTACTCAACTGCCTTTCCCTGTCTTTCACCTTTCCCTAACGAATGTCCTTATGGTACTCCTGCAAGGACTTTACGCCTGCACCTCCCTTTTGTTCGATGTATGCCTTAATCCCTTCTGCCGCTGCCTTGGCTGCCGCAGTCGTTGTAATATAGGGGATTTTATAACGTATCGCTGCCTTTCGAATATAGGAATCATCATACATGCTGAACTTGCCGATGGGTGTGTTAATGATAAGCTGGATCTCTTTGTTGTGTATTGCGTCTACGATATGTGGTCTTCCCTCATGTAGTTTCCTGACATGCTCAGCAGGAACTCCGTTTTCCATAAGAAATTTCTGGGTGCCTTCGGTGGCTACGATCTTGAAGTTCAATTCATGGAGAAGTTTTACGGCATCCAGGATATAGGCTTGATCGCGCGGAGATACCGTAACCAGAACGGTACCTTGTACAGGTAATTTCTGATTTGCTGCTTCCTGTGACTTAAAAAAGGCAAGACCAAATGAGTCTGCCATACCAAGCACCTCACCGGTAGATTTCATCTCAGGGCCTAATGTTGGGTCGACTTCGGGGAACATATTGAAGGGAAAGACCGATTCCTTGATGCCTACGTGAGGATACTCTTTATGGGTGAGATTCATATCCTTTAGTTTCCTGCCAAGCATACATTGTGTGGCAATGCGTGCCATCTGAACTCCCGTTACCTTTGAGACTAACGGGACAGTCCTGCTTGCCCTGGGGTTTGCCTCCAGTATATAAACGGTATCGTCGGCTATTGCATACTGGATATTCATAAGCCCCACAACTTTCAGTTCGATAGCGATTCTCCGTGTATATTCATTTATAGTGGCAATATGTTTTTCCGGGATTGTCTTGGGTGGAATTGAGCAGGCGCTGTCGCCGGAGTGGATGCCTGCCAGTTCGATATGTTCCATAATGGAAGGGACAAAGGCATCTTCTCCATCGGCAATGGCATCTGCTTCAACCTCTATGGCATTTTCAAGAAACTTATCGATGAGAATCGGCCGGCCAGGTGATATATCAACCGCTTCGTTTATATATTTTGTGAGCATTGCATCGTCATAGACGATTTCCATGCCTCTCCCGCCAAGGACATAGGAGGGTCTCACGACGAGGGGATAACCAATCTCTTTTGCTACTGCCATCGCCTCTTCAAGGGTTACTGCAGTACCGCTTTCAGGTTGCGGAATGGCGAGTTTCTGGATTATGTATTTAAAACGTTTCCTGTCTTCGGCGAGATCGATACTTTCCGGAGAAGTGCCGAGGATTTCTACCCCTGCCTCTTCCAGTTCCTTTGCCAGATTAAGGGGTGTCTGACCACCGAACTGGACAATAGCGCCGATGGGTTTTTCCTTGTTGTAGATGCTCAGCACATCTTCAACAGTGAGGGGTTCGAAATAGAGCTTATCTGATGTGTCATAGTCTGTTGAAACCGTTTCGGGGTTGCAGTTTACCATAATTGATTCGTAGCCCTCATCACGGAGCGTAAATGCTGCATGAACGCAGGTATAATCAAACTCTATGCCCTGGCCGATCCTGTTCGGGCCGCCGCCGAGAATCATCACCTTGGGCCTGTCGCTTACCTTCACTTCATCAGGGGCGTTATATGTGGAATAGTAGTATGCGGCATCCGCTCCACTCACCGGCACAGTGCACCAGGCCTGAGCCATACCAACGGCAATCCTCCTGTTACGGATATCCGGTTCTTTCATGCCAAGGATCTGTGCAAGGTATTTATCTGAGAATCCGTCTTTTTTGGCCTTGACGAGAAGCTCGTCGGGAAATTCTTTCCCCTTATATTTCAGGATTTCCTCTTCCAGTTCCACCAATTCTTTCATCTGCTGGATGAACCAGTGTTTAATCTTTGTTTTTTCAAAAAGTTCATCTACTGTGGCGCCTTTTCTCAGGGCTTCGTACATGATAAATTGCCGTTCTGACGAAGGTTCGTTGAGTAGCCTCATAAGCTCTTGAACAGGCAATTCGTTGAAATTCTTTGCAAAACCTAATCCGTACCTTTTGATTTCCAGGGACCGGATTGCCTTTTGAAAAGCCTCTTTATAGGTTTTTCCGATGCTCATGGCTTCGCCGACTGCCTTCATCTGGGTTCCGAGTTTGTCTTCTGCTTCTCTGAATTTTTCGAAGGCCCACCTGGCAAATTTGATAACCACGTAATCCCCCGATGGTGTGTATCGGTCAAGCGTTCCACCACGGTAGTATGGAATATCACTCAGTTTATACCCCCCTGCAAGCTTTGCCGAGATAAAGGCAATAGGAAATCCTGTGGCCTTTGATGCAAGGGCTGATGAGCGGGAGGTCCTGGGGTTGATTTCGATAACAACTACTTTGCCATCAACCGGATTATGGGCAAACTGGATATTTGTCCCGCCGACAACCTGAATGGCCTCGACGATACGGTAAGAATATTCCTGAAGTTTCTTCTGCAGCTTTTCAGAGATGGTCAACATGGGGGCGGAGCAGAAGGAGTCGCCTGTGTGAACGCCCATGGCATCAATATTTTCGATGAAACATACGGTAATCATATTATTGTCAGCGTCCCGGACAACCTCCAGCTCAAGCTCTTCCCAGCCTATTACCGCCTCTTCAATGAGTACCTGGCCGATAAGACTTACGGAAATTCCTCGTGAACTGATTGTCTTCAACTCTTCTTTATTAAAAGCAATGCCGCCTCCTGTGCCTCCCATGGTGTATGCCGGTCGTATGACCACAGGATAACCGAGCCTGTCTGCAATCTGGAGTGCTTCATCAACCGAATAAGCCAGAGCGCTTTCCGGCATAGGTATATCGAGCTTTTCCATCGTTTTTTTGAATTCATCCCTGTCTTCACCACGCTCGATAGCATCTGCCTTGACACCTATGATCTGAACGCCATGTTTCTGGAGGATGCCTTTCTTCGAGAGGGCTGCGGCGAGATTTAACCCTGTCTGGCCACCGAGGTTGGGGAGCAATCCCTGTGGTTTTTCCTTTTCAATGATTTTTTCGACAGACTCAATCGTTAACGGCTCAATATATGTTGCGTCGGCCATGCCGGGGTCTGTCATAATGGTTGCAGGATTTGAATTAACGAGTACGATCTTGTATCCGGCTGCCCTCAGTGCTTTGCATGCCTGGGTGCCTGAATAATCGAACTCACAGGCCTGTCCGATGATAATAGGCCCTGAGCCTATAATGAGAACCTTATCTATTCCTTGAATTTTTGGTGTATTCATTCTCTATTCCTTTCTTCGGGAT
>JAPLKD010000239.1 GCA_026388245.1 Pseudomonadota bacterium
CAACACCGAAACATTGGGAAGCCTTCCTGTTCAGTCAATTAATATTTCCCTACAAAAAGAAGTTGCCCACCATGACCACATTGTCTCCCACGTCGAGCAGATGCTTGCCCTCCACAAACAGCTTGTAGAGGCAAAGACGCCCCATGATAAAACTGCCATTCAGCGCCAGATTGACGCCACCGACCGGCAGATTGACCGACTCGTGTATGAGTTATATGAACTGACTGAAGAAGAAATAAAAATAGTGGAAGGGTAGAGAGATGGTTCTTCCGACTAAGCTGTAGGTAACCTAAAACCGATATTTCACCTACAAATCTTGCATATCGGTGTGCTACAAAAAGTAACGATTACCATTTAAAGTGTTCCAACACAAAGACCCTTACCGATACGCAGATAAGGGTCTTTTTAATCCTATAGAATTTGTATGCCGAGCACGGTCCGTAGACTGTCTTATGCTCTTCTGCCTGCTTCCATGTCTCTCCTGCCGTTTTAGTCTCAACCCCTCATCTTCAACCGCCGTATCCCCACCCAACACATGACAGCAAGGAGCACAAGCATACCAAGGGTGAGGGCGATCCCCATATTGAGACAGAGATAACTGAAGCCAACGGCGGGGAGGAGAAATACACGTACGCCCGTTTTTAGGACCTTACTGGTTCTGATCGTATCCGCTATGGGAGGGGATACTCTGTAGTACCAGTTGACGAAAGACTGGCCGACACAGTTCGTAACGAGGAACGTGTCTCTAAAGTCTCTCAATATCTTCACATATGGATCGAAGTATGAGCCGAAGGCTGCTGTCGCAATGAAGCAGCCACTACTCGCACCGGAGGTTGAGGGCTTCAACGAAAGAGGAAATGTAATGGTTTCGTAGATGAATGGTGGGTCATAGACGGTAGGTGTCTCGTTGGAATCATCCTCTACAACCCAGGCGACGAAAATTTCCTGTGCTGTTGCCGTGTTATTCGCCGGATCTACCGTGACCTTAAGATATCCCAGGTTCCTCGTTATTCCCGTCACATACCACACCGGAATGCTATCGCTGATAAGGTCCGCAAATCTGCCCCCGGCAGTACCGACGATGAAATAGGGAATCCCCATAACCGAATACCTTTGGTAGGTATGCGTATGGCCCGCAAAATTTGCGCTGATATTATAGGCATGATACAGGTCTTCCCATGGTTGAAGGTCAGGATTATTCGTGGAGTTGAAATAATCCCAGATGGGGTGGTGATGCATGGTAAATACCCCTGCCATATTATCTTTCAGAAGTGCCTCGAGCCAGGGTGCCTGGCTCTGGGCGAGGACCAGGGAAGTATGCGGATCTTCACCAGTATTCGGATCCGGGCTGTCAAGAATGATAAACCGGACACCGGCGCAGTCAAAGAAATGGTTCAGTGGCCCAGCAAGGGGTATATCGTAGGACCAATGGTACTGATCGGCGTCAGTAGGTGTGTTCCCCGAATTATGATATTCATGGTTTCCGATAGTGGTAAAGATGGGGAATTTGGCGAGCATCGCGTCGGCCGCCTCGAAATATTTGGTCCATAAGCCCTCAGAATCATGCCCGGCATAATCCCCGCCATGTAGGATAAAAAGCACATCCTTCTCTTTTGCGATGGCATCCGCTACGGGTTTGAACCGCATCGCCTCAGTATAATTATGCCCTTCCTGTGAATCGCTGATGACAATAAAGGTAAATGGACCGCTGACCGGCATTGTCCGGAACGTACGGTTGCTGAATACGTCCGCATTGTCTGAAGGCCGCACCCTGTAGATATAGGATGTATTCGGTTCAAGGCCGGTAAGCTGTACATGTTGATATGCGGCCGTGGTCGGAGATGATATCTTTTTGTCAAACGTCTTGTGCTCGTCGTAATATTTCGACGTAGCGTATTCTATTTCGCCCGCCTTATTGCTTGCTCCGTGCCAGTTGATGGTCGCATAATTTGTCGAGAGTTTCGTTACCCAGGGAGACCAATAATCCACCGCTTCTACCGCAATGGCCGGAACAATAAAGAATAGGCAGAAAAGTATCAATGCCAGTAAATACCTGCA
>JAPLKD010000199.1 GCA_026388245.1 Pseudomonadota bacterium
GTGGCATCATTCCTGGCCAATTAGGTTTCATAGATTCCCACAGGCTTACCCGTGGGAATCTCTATTGCCGAAAGACAGGAGGGCGTGTATAATATAGTTTATAACAAGTTATAAGCAAGGGGGTAACTACATGAACCGGGAGGAATTACTTAACCGTATTTCAATTAAGCCGGATGTCTGTTTCGGAAAGCCATGTATACAAGGAAGGCGCATATGGGTTTCCCTCATCCTCGATATGCTGGCCAACGGCATGAAAAATGATGAAATCATAAAGGAATATGACCTTTCAGAGGAAGATATACTGGCCTGTATCGCTTATGGGGCAGAGATGGCACGCGAACGTTATGTGGATATTCCGGCGGCGGGCGGAAAATGAAGCTCAAGCTGGATGAAAACCTCGGAAAGTCTGCAGCAACAATTTTCAGAAATGCCGGGCATGATACAGCAACAATCGCCGAGGAAGGCTTAAAAGGAGCACATGACAGTAAAATCATTGAAATGTGTAAAGCTGAAGCGCGCTGTCTCGTAACCCTTGATATGGATTTTGGTAATCCCCTTGTTTTTTATCCTGAAAAATATAACGGCATTGCGGTACTTCGTCTTCCTTATATGCCATCCTATGATGATCTGCTTGATGCCTGCCGTACACTTATTGCCGCATTGTAGCATGAGGATATTGCCGGCAGATTGTGGATAGTAGAGAAACGCAGAATCCGTCAATACCGACCGGACATAATTGAAGAGAAATGAACCTTGTAGCCCCTGCTCTCGCTCAGAAGCTTAACAAGTCCAGTAAGAGTATTCACCCGATGCTTGGACCAAAGGGCAATCCCCGCATGGACAGCATAGTAGGAATCCTGAAGGTCCTGCAAGACCAGGAACAGGTTAGGCTTCATGCTACGTATTGAAATAATGAATCCCTCATCCCGCTCATAGCTTCCTCATAGTAAGCTGTAAAAGAGTTTTTAACAAAGAAGCAATTTATGCTGTGTTTCAGTTGGCAATAGTGTACCATTTAAATCTTATTGACATTTATTAAGTAGAATTCACCATTTAATCGGCCGGTTAAAGTAATTAAAGGCCTGTTTTCGGGGAGAAGATCACATGAAAATAAGGTTCCATAGGGAAGTAACATGGCTGACAATACGTCTGGCCGTCATCATCTGGGCTCTCGGTACTTCACTTTGCTTTGCCGGATCCGATGTCTGGAAATTTGTGATCTTCGGAGACACCCGTCACCCCGATCCGATGACGACAACGGGCGTCAGCCCCAGACTTCCTGAATTGTCACAGGCCATTGCCGCGGAAAAACCTGAGTTGGTGTTCTTTTATGGCGATTTTATTAATGGGTACTACACCAATAATCACTCCTCGCTCTTTCGTAAATACAGACTCCAGTTCGACAACTGGCTGGCAGCCATGAAACCTGTCTATGACCGGGGCATTCTCGTTTATGTCATTCGTGGCAACCATGAATATGGTGCCGAAGGCTTGCCTGATCTCGAATTATTAAAGATCTACGAGGAATATTTCGCCAAGAAAATGCCGCAAAACGGGCCGGAAGACGCCAAAGGACTGACATTCAGCGTCGTCCACCGGGGGGCAAAATTCATTGGTTTGGATCAATACGTCGGGGAAAAGGGGGAGGTGAACATGAATCTGATGTGGCTGAAGGCGGAACTTGCCAATAGCTCCCACCCCTTCATCTTTGTCTATGCGCACGGTCCTGCCTTTCGGGTCATGAAAATACGGCCCCATCCTTTTGATTTTTTTAACAATTACAAACAGCGTGATATGTTCTGGGGAATGTTGAAAGAGCATCGGGCACCTGTCTATTTCTGCGGCCACGATCACCTTTACAGTCGCAGCCAGAAGGACGGGATTTTCCATGTTTGCGCAGGAAACGGCGGCGCCAACGCTCAGGATTATGATCCAACCCAGGTAGATCAGGCATTGCAGAATCTCTATCCTACGATTCAGGTGCCAAAGGAAAAGGCAGGAATCGCCTTTATGGTCGTCACCATTGATGAACAGGCGGGGGTTGCCGGGGTTGAAACCAAACTGCTCCAGGAAGATGGCCGCATCATTGTGGGCGACGCTTTTTCCTTTAAAGCGCGCCGATAAAATTTTATCAGCACAGGATGATTTTGATTAACAGAGGAAAGAATATGAACAGACATTTCATTATTATTGCCATCGCAATCGTTCTTGCTGCAACTATGGTCCTTGCAGAAGATACAAGACCTCAGAAAAATACAGACGAGACAATTGCTTATCTGCTGGCTTTCGTTGCCAAATCCGATTGTACCTTTATTCGGAACGGTCAATCTTACACCGGCAAGCAGGCATCAAATCACATGAAAACTAAGTATCAGTATTTCAAGGACAAGATCGCGACCCCCGAAGATTTTATCCGGCTTGCTGCCACTGAGAGCGTTCAGACAGGTAAACCATACCTGGTCAGGACGAAAGGAGGAAAAGAATCACGTTGTGACGAGTGGATGAAGCAGGTCCTGGAGGAGTATAGAAAAACCAGTAAAGACAAAGAAGAAAAGAAAAATGATGGCTAACGAAGCCTACGAGCGAACCTTCCCTATTTATTTACCTATCAGAAGCATCCTGATCTCAATATTCCCAATACAACAAATTCTCTTGATGGTTGTTTTGCATATCTGAAATCATTAGTGAAGGTCCACAGGGGATCTAAAAGAGCCTCAAACGAAAGATCATTGAGGAGATATTGTGGAAATAAAAGCCCTAAAAAAACGCATTATACCGTAAATTATTATGCTCGATCTGTTCCTGGCACATCAGGGCAAGTTCACGGAGTCGGGGCAGGGATTGTGCATGTGCAGCCGCACGAAGAAGGTTCCGGAGTCCGGCAGGGACATGCGCAAGAAAGGCATTAAGCCCTTTTGTGAGGCCTAAAAATCCATAGGCGCCGAGGGCCTGCATGAGGCGCTGTGCTGAAGCCTCCCGGAAATAATCCTGGAAGACCTCCCAATCGAGATCCCAATTTGACAGCACGTAATAAAAGGACAGAAGTTCGTCAATCTCCTCTTCGGAAAAATCCACATAGGGATCATTGAGAAGCGAGCCGAGATCGTAAAAAGGGCAACCGATCCGCATCCCCTGGAAGTCGATGAGGAAGGGTTCTCCGTCACGGATCATCACATTCCGGGACTGCAAATCACGGTGCACGAGAGAGCGTATTGTTCCTGTAAGCCGTTCTGCAAGGGCGGAAAGCTCTTTTTCGAGTTCCTGTCCCAGGGATGACTCAAGCTCGATTCCACATACACCTTTCACAAAATGATCCCTGAAGTATTCCCGTTCCCAGTGGTAGAGGACGGGACCAAAGCCCTCCATGAGCCTCACACGCCCTGAAGGCAAGTTTTTTTCGTGGAAGGAGTGAAGCCTGTGCACAATGGCAAGTGTCTTCTGATAAAGGGTTCGCCGGACTTCCCATGGGGCGTGCCTGAGAGACCAGAGGTCTGTATCCCCCATGTCTTCCATGAGCATGAGGCATTGCGTGGGGTCGTGGCGGATCAGCCCGGGCACCGGGACATGGATTTCACGGAGAAATAATGCAATGTCGGCGTAATATGTGTTCTCAATCCGCTTCGGGTCATAATAAATCAGGATGGCGGAATCCGTATGGTTCCATTTCAATCTGAAGAAGTTCCGGTCTGACCCCCTTATTGCCATGGGTGTAAGTTCCATGGGGGCTGACTCTGGGAGCCCCAGGGCTTCTCGCGCAAAACCGGTCATTTCCTTCTGCGATTTCATCGGTCCTCCATGGCAGCTTTCAGACTTTCGTATGCTTCGATGGAGCCGATGTCGTGCCACTCACCTTCGTCAACGACAACTCCCCGGACAGACCCTGGCTTTTCCAGGATTCTTCTGAGAAAGGCAGGGATGACGGATTCAATTTTGCCGGCCTCAAGAAAACGGAAAAACGATGTCTCTACAGCATAGATACCGGTGAAAAGACAACTTTGCACCCCAGGATTCTTTAGCGTGTGCCGGAGGTCGCAGATATCACCGTGCCTGTTAATGTTTACGTTCAAGGGAGAACCCTTCGTTCTTAGTGCGAGTGTTATCTCCGGTCGCTTGTCTTCGTGTTCCGCGATGAGCTTTAGCAGAGGAAAATCAGTCACCACATCCCCATTGTAGCAGAGAATAACCTCGTCCTCATTCAGGAGGTCTTCAATGTTTTTAAGCCCCCCTGCTGTATCGAGCAGCACCGGTTCATGGCGAAATATAATAGGCACACCCCGCCATTGTCTGTCAGGAAACTTCTCTGAATAGACTTCTGCATGATGATGGGTATTTACAATGAAACGTTCTACGCCAACGCCAAGGAGATGCTCCATTGCATATGTGATAATGGGACGCCCCCCAAGCCCTAAAAGCGGTTTTGGACATTGCTCCGTCAGGGTACGAAGCCGTGTCCCCAGTCCGGCGCCAAGGATAAAGGCCGTTATATCCTCTGTATTTCTGTGCCCGGGAAATAATGCTTCAGAATTTCCTCTGCCCCAAACCCTTTGCTTGCCATAACAGCAGCGCCGATCTGGCATAGTCCCACGCCATGTCCCCATCCGGCCCCGTGAAAAATAAATCGTTCTATTTCCCCGTGAGCATCATATTCCATATTCACAATGAATGCGCTGCTGTAGAGATGGGTTCGGGAAAGCCAGCGTCGTATTTCAAGCTCCTTTCCCACAACAATGCTTCTCTTCGAGCCGGCAATCTTCAGCAGGAAGATTCGCCCTGAAGGACCGCGGTGAAGGGGTTCGATTCCCTTCAGGGTACCGAAATCAAAACCCGATTTCTCCCGCAGGATCCCTTCCAACTCTTCCCGGGAATATTCCACCTTCCACCGGAAAAACCCCTGAGTTTCCCGGTCAAAATTGGGGAGGATTGTTTCGAGAAGACCCTCATCTTTTGTATTGCAGTATGCATCAGGTTCAGAAAGGACCCAGCGCTTTGCCTCTT
>JAPLKD010000030.1 GCA_026388245.1 Pseudomonadota bacterium
CATGGCGTTGCGAGGTTACAGGTATCCCGATAACCTGAGACGGCATGATCGTGTCGCCTTCTTGCGAGGGAATATCTTCAAATTCGCCGGTGAAATAGAAAAAGAGAAATCCGAGGAGCCCGGAAAACAGGATCAGCCATAACACGTTGAAGTGAAGAATGTAAATACCGGTAAAGGTAAACGCCGATATGAGAAGTCCCTTGTAATCCTTGAATATTGTCTTCCCGAAGACTGATTTGCCGATAAGGACCGAAGCGTTTGCGAGCAAGGCAACTACCATAGCCCCCAGACCTGTGAACAGAGATTTGACAAAGGGCAGATTTCCAAAACGGAAATAAGCCCAGGACAGCGCAGTGATAAAGATTAACGAGGGCAGTGCGAAGGCAGCAGGCACAAGAATGGCGCCCCATAGTTCCTTCACCTGATAGCCGATGCGCCCCATCAATGTAACACCGATGGCGCCCGGAAGAACCTGTGAAAGCGCCAGCGCATCCATAAAATCCTTTTCCTCTATTATGTGTTTTTCGTGCACCAACCTTTGTTTCGCCAATGCCAGAACCGCCGGACCGCCATAGCCGATAGTGCCGATATACAGAGCTTCTTTGAGGAGACACCAGAACGGTCTTTCTGCATAGTTGCACTCAGTTTTCACCGTGGCCTCCTGATTGATTCATTAGTCGCTGTTTTGTTTGCAACTGGACTTGGGATAGCAATTAAGAAATAAGAGACGACTAACAAAGTTGCAATACCTGTGGTGATGAATGTAGCAGTTGCTCCGAATTGATACCAGATCAGTCCTGCCAATGAACTTGCCAGCATTGTGCAGACGCTCTGAAAACCTGAATATGTTCCTATTGCCGTTGCTGTATCTTTCTTATCGGTAATGTTGCTGATCCATGCTTTGGAAATTCCTTCTGTTGCGGCTCCATAAATGCCATAGAGAAAAAACAATCCAAAATAGACATAGATATTGGCATTGGCAGACATTCCGAAGTACACCGTTGCGAATAACGTAAGCCCAATGATAAAAATCTTCTTTAAACCAACCTTGTCTGCAATAATCCCCATTGGTAAGGCAAATAAAGCGTACACAAGGTTGTAAAAAATATAGACGCCTATTACCATTGTGTCGCTTAGCCCTGACTCCTTAGCCTTTAATAAGAGAAACACGTCCGAACTGTTAAACAGAGTAAACGTCAATAGCCCGATAACAACTTTGCGATATATTAAAGGGCTTCCTTTCCAATAACCAAGAAAGGAAAAGAACGATATTACATTTTTTTCTGTTAAAGCTGTCTGTTTTTTGTCTTTAAGATATAACGATGCAAATACAGCAATAAGTCCGGGAATAAATGCAATAAAAAATAATGTCCTGTAATCCTGGGGATAAACATACAGATAGAGCAACGCAAGCGCAGGTCCCAATACTGCGCCACAAGTATCCAGAGCACGGTGAAAGCCAAAAACTTTCCCCTTGGTTTGAGGCGTTGCTTCATCAGAAAGGATTGCATCTCTTGCACCTGTTCGTATACCTTTTCCAAACCGGTCAATAGTCCGTGCAAAGAAAATCCAGAGGGGGTAAATGAAAAATCCCATCATCGGTTTAGAAATGGCGCTTAACACATAGCCTATTTGCACGAAGGGCACTCGTCTGCGCGAGTGATCAGAGAGTTTCCCGAAGTATCCTTTACTAAGTCCTGCCGTTGCTTCTGCAACACCTTCAAGTATGCCGATGAGGACAATTGAAAAGCCAATGCTCTTTAAATAAATCGGCATTATGGGATAAAGCATTTCGCTTGCCGTGTCGGTGAACAGGCTTACAAGCGATAAAATCCACACAGTTCGTGTAATATATTTCAAAGTCATAATATAATCCATGATAGTAAAAATAGTATGATATTGATATATAAATCTCTATAATGTCGAGTAGATCAGGTAGAATCCTCCCAGAATCACAAGTACCCCGCAGACCTTTTTTACGACTTTTGCGCCAATGGAACGTTCATTCCAGTTGAGGTAATGTTGGACCACTTCGGTGAATGTACCGGCGCCGACAATGACCGAACAATGACCGACGCCATAGGCAAGGAGGAGGGCGATACCGTAGAGAAGGTTTTTGGAGGAAAGCTGGAAGGTAATGGTAAGCATGGGAGCCATATAGGCAAAGGTGCAGGGGCCGAGGGCAATGCCAAAGACAAGACCCAGAACGAATGCTGCTAAAGCACCTTTCCGTTTCAGACCCACCTGTCCGGGACCGCTCCATGGCATGGGTATAATATCGAGGAGGTGAAGTCCCACGAGAAAGAAGATAATGGCAACGAAATAATTTCCGAATCGTCCGAGATCACCCATCATGCGTCCTGCCGCAGCAGTGATTGCACCGATAATGCCAATGGTGATCAGGATGCCCACCGCAAAGAGCGTGGCGATCATAAAGGCCCGTTTCGTCGAGATTCTGCCCTGTTCGAAAAGGGTTTCCAGCATAACTGCTATTTCCCTTTCTTCGAATCTTTGCCGGGCAGCATGCCCAGGTCCTGAAATCTGGCGAGAATTGCCTCTTTTGACATGAAGCCCATGTGTCGGTAGAGCTCTTTTCCTGAGGCATCGTAAAAAATCTGGGTCGGAATGGCACGGATTCCATATTTCTGCCCGGCATTCTCGTTTTCCCAGACATCTATAAAATCAACCTGAATTACCCCTTTATACTCCTTCTTCAGATCTTCCAGAATAGGGGCCATCATGATGCAGGGGATACATTTCTTAGCCCCGAGATCAACAAGACGGGGAAGCGACTTTGCAGGAGTTGGCGCCTTTACGCCTTTGCCCTGTGCGTCAACAGGTGTTGAAAAGAACACGCTAATGATGATGACAATAAGAAACGTAACAGCTATCAATCTTCCTTTATAACTCAACCGCACTATGCCTCCTTTAACCTTTTTAATTATTAGCCCATTTCCTTGCAGAATTCTTCTATCTTTTTCCTGATCCGATCCCGCACTTCCCTGATAACATATATATGAACACATACGAACAAAATCTTTGTTTTATCCATCGTTATTCTCCTTTGTATGATAGCATCAAAGCAGGCGCCTGAGCCCTCCTTACAATGTACCGATCTGATACCTCTTTTGTTTGTTGGCAAATAT
>JAPLKD010000137.1 GCA_026388245.1 Pseudomonadota bacterium
CTCTCTTTTGACAAGTGGTTCGGTGGTAAAATTAAAGCATATTTTTTACCCGCATCTGTAATTCAATGAGGGTGGAATTTGACAGCCTTGTCAGGCCGTCCTTCTTGATCTTGTCAGGCCTTACCTTTTTGATTGCCTTGAGAATCGAGTATTCTACGCTGAGATTGCTCGTCATGAAGTAGCTGAATGCCCAGCTTGTTATTTCATATTTGTCTCGCTCAGATAACCAGAACAACTGTTCGCCCCTTCTTATCCATTAGTTGTGTTGTTGTCAAAAATGCACAAAATGGTAACTTTATTCTTAAAAAAATGAAAGAGAAAATATATTCATTTTGACAACGTGCAAGCCATTATGATAATAATACCGCTATGGCCATAAGGGTATTCAACTCGTTTTCAGGGAAAAAAGAGGAATTCAAGCCCATTAATGAAGGGTTTGTCAAGATGTACGCCTGCGGTGTAACCGTATATGACCATTGTCACATCGGCCATGCGAGAAGCGCCATCGTTTTTGATGTTATTTACAGGTATTTCATGGCCAGGGGGTATGACGTTACATATGTGAGAAATTTTACAGACATTGACGATAAAATTATTAAAAAATCACAAATCGAAGGTATTGCATGGGACGAGGTAGGAAAGAAATACATTAAGTCTTTTTACAAAGACATGGACGCCATGAACATACTGAGACCAACCCATGAGCCCAGGGCAACGGAACACATAGAAGAAATGGTTTCCCTTGTGGAAGCCCTTGTTAAAAATGGCCACGCCTATGCGGTTGATGGCGATGTCTATTTTTCTGTGGAAAGCTTCAGGAGTTACGGCAATCTGTCGAAGAGAACACTTGAGGAAATGGAGGCGGGCGCCAGGATAGGCATTGATGAGCGGAAGAGAAACCCCCTCGATTTTGCCCTCTGGAAGTCGTCAAAAGAGGGAGAGCCTTACTGGGTAACCCCATTCGGGAAAGGGAGGCCTGGCTGGCATATAGAATGTTCTGCCATGAGCACAAAATATCTCGGGAACCCCTTTGATATACATGGAGGAGGGAAAGACCTTATATTCCCGCATCACGAGAACGAGCGGGCACAATCAGAGGCGGCGACAGGGATTAAATTCGTCAACTACTGGATTCACAATGGTTTTGTGAATATTGACAAAGAAAAAATGTCGAAGTCCCTTGGAAATTTTCTCTTAATCAGGGATTTTATTAAGGATTATCACCCCGAGGTTTTGAGACTTTTCTTTCTTTCGAACCACTACAGGAGCCCCGTAGATTATAGCGACCAATCTATTGAAGACAGCAACACCGCACTGTATCGCCTCTATTATACCCTTGAAAGGGTTCTGGAACTGGAAACGGCGAATCAGGGTGTGGAACCACAGCAATACAAAGAAACGGACGAACATGAGAAATTGTTCTTCGAGGCCATGGACGATGACTTTAATACTGCCCTTGCCCTGTCCCATGTCTTTGAATTGTCGAAGCTCATTAACAAACTCCTTGACAGGAAAGACAAAAGGAATGCACCATTCATCATATACACAAAGAATGTGATGATTCGCCTTGCCAATATTCTTGGCATGCTGAGCGATGATTTTAAAAGCTTTGAAGCAAAAGAGAAGTCCCGTCACCTTGAACGTATGGGACTGACAGCACACGAAATTGAAAACATGATACAGGAAAGGGTTGCGGCAAGGAAAAACAAAGATTTCAAAAAGGCGGATGAGTTTCGTGATACGCTTTTAACAAAGGGGATACTCTTATTGGATACCCCGAAAGGCACTGAGTGGAGAATAAAACATATATTTACACTAAAAGGGGAGGAATAAATGGTAGAGGTCAGGTTTCACGGAAGAGGCGGCCAGGGTGCAGTAACGTCTGCGGAACTTGTTGCGCAGGCTGCAATAACGACGGATCATTTTGCACAAGCCTTCCCCAGTTTTGGTCCTGAAAGAAGGGGTGCACCTGTACAAGCATTTTTAAGGGTTTCGGAAACCCCTATTAAACTGAGGTCAAAGGTGTATCAACCGGATAACGTGGTGATACTGGACCCCACATTATTGGGAGTTGTAAACCCGAGCGAAGGCCTGAAAAAGGATGGTTTTGTTGTCATAAACTCCCACAAGTCGGCAGAAGAATTGAAAAAACTTTTCCCCGGTCACAATATCGCCGTTGTAGATGCCTCGAAAATTGCAAAAGAAGAACTCGGTGTGCCGATAACGAACACTACCATGATAGGCGCCCTCATCAAGGCATCGGGCATCGTTGATCTTGAATCTTTAGAAGAGCCGGTAAAAAAGCGTTTCGGGGTTGTTGCCCAGAAAAACATTAACGCATATACAAGGGCTTTCAAGGAAACGGTTATAATAAAAGCTTAATTTTTATGTAAATAAAACACAGGCATTTCAGCAAAGAGCTAAGAGCCGAGAGCAAAGAGTTTCAAGTCTCTGCTCTATACTCCATGCTCTATGCGCTCAGCAATTTTGGTTTACAACATGAAAATCTCCGGTAATATCGTCGATGTACTAAATTCCACCATCTATCCCGGAACAATACTGATTAACGACGGCAGGATTGTTGATATCGTCAGGGACAGCAGACGGTATAATACCTTCATTGTCCCCGGGTTCATCGATGCCCATGTCCACATTGAGAGTTCTATGCTGGTGCCCTCTGAATTTGCCAGGCTGGCGGTAGTTCACGGTACAATAGCTACTGTCTCCGATCCGCATGAGATTGCAAATGTTATCGGCATAGAGGGTATCAGGTTTATGGTAGAGAATGGAAAGACCGTACCTTTCAATTTCTTCTTCGGCGCTTCCCCCTGTGTGCCTGCCACCTCCTTCGAGACATCCGGCGCTTCCCTCGATGCGTCTGAAATTGATGCACTTCTCAAGAGAGAAGAAATAAAATATTTGAGTGAAATGATGAATTTCCCGGGCGTTATCAATGAGGATCCGGATGTGATGGAAAAGATCGCCATCGCAAAAAAATACGGAAAACCGATTGACGGTCATGCGCCTGGCTTGAGGGGAAAAGCCCTTGAAAAATATGTTCGTGCCGGCATATCAACGGATCACGAAACGTTTCAGTACGAGGAGGGCCTTGAGAAACTTTCCCTGGGCATGAAGCTCATCGTCAGGGAAGGCTCGGCTGCAAAAAACTTCGATGCATTGAGCCCGCTCATTTTGAAATATCCGGATCAGTGCATGCTTTGCAGTGACGACAAACACCCGGACGACCTTATTACGGGACACATTAACGAGCTGGTAAAAAGGGCATTACGCATGGAGATTGATGTAATGACCGTGCTGAAATGTGCCTGCGTGAACCCTGTTATCCATTACGGGCTTGATACAGGCTTGCTCCGTTCAGGTGATTATGCTGATTTCATTGAAGTGGATAACCTTGAGCGTTTTGATATTCTGCGAACGTATATTAACGGCGAGATGGTTGCAGAACACGGCAAAACATTGTTGCCCCACCTGCCGGTACCCCTTCTTAATAAGTTTTCAGCGACTGAAAAAAAGGTGTCCGACTTTTTTGTTTCCGGAAAAGGAAATACAATCAATGTGATTGAGGTTGTTAACAACCAGGTCATTACAGGCAGGGTATCTATGACCTGCAGGTCTTCCGGAAACAATGTAACCTCTGACACTGAGAAAGACCTTTTGAAACTCGCTGTGGTGAACCGGTATGAAAATCTCCCACCCGCAATAGGATTCGTTAAAAATTTTGGTCTTAAAAGGGGCGCAATGGCGTCCTCGGTTGCCCATGACTCCCACAATATTGTGGCCGTTGGGGTAACTGATGAAGATATCTGCAATGCGGTGAACCTGATTATTCAGCGCAAAGGGGGGCTTTCCGTGGTATATGATGATGTCCGGGAAATTCTTCCCCTTCCGGTTGCCGGTCTTATGAGCAATGAGGACGGGTATAGCATCGCGCAGCGTTATGCAAAGCTTGACCACCTTGCCAAACAACTGGGATCATTTTTAAGTGCACCCTTTATGACGTTGTCTTTTATGGCCCTCCTTGTTATACCAAAACTAAGGTTGAGCGATAAGGGATTGTTTGATGGCGAGCAGTTTCAATTTACCGAGCTTTTTACCGATAAATAAAACATACGAGCCTCTTGCAAAAGCACCAAAAATCGTCACCCCCACACCCATTTTCTTGTTCCGGTTTGTTTCCGCTTTACCCCGTGCTGATACCCATGAACAGGTTCGGCAGC
>JAPLKD010000126.1 GCA_026388245.1 Pseudomonadota bacterium
AGAGCTTGCGGTAGTTCTCGGTGAATCAGCCTTGAGTGATGCGGACATCCTCTTCGTTAAATTTGCCGATGCCTTTGAGGATAAGTTTGTTCGTCAGGGCGAGAACGAGAACCGCACCATCGAGGAAAGCCTCAGGATTGGCTGGGATCTCCTCGCCATGATCCCCAGAAATGAGTTGAAACGTGTGCGGGATGTCTACATAGAGAAATACTATCCCAGGAAATAACATATGGCAGAAAGACTCGCAATAAACCCCACCAGGATGGAACTTTTAAGGCTGCGCAAAAGGCTTGTTGTTGCCCGGCGCGGTCACAAGCTCTTGAAGGACAAACTCGATGGACTGACGAAAGAATTCATCAACCTTGCGAGGGAATACAAGGACTTCCGCATAGAGGTAGACAAAGAGCTGCCATATGTACTCAAACTCTTTGTACTCGCAGAGATTACCTCTTCGCGTCAGATTACCGAGTCTGCACTTGAGAGCACAAAACAGGATCTGCAGCTTATTGTGACGAAACGCCGGCTCATGAGCGTGGCAATCCCGAAGATAGATGTATCTTTCGGTGAATCAGCCGGGATGTACTCGTTTATACATACTTCTCCCGAGCTTGATGTTGCTATTAAATCACTTAAGGAATTCCTGCCGAGGCTCATAAGGATGGCTGAGCTTGAAGAAGCAATCCGCATCATAAGTAACGAAATTGAGAAGACCAGACGCAGGGTGAACGCCCTTGAATATACTTTAATTCCGCGTATGCATGAGACCATAAAGTTTATCACCGGTAAGCTCGACGAAAGGGAGCGGTCAAATACCAGCAGGCTTATGAAGATAAAGGCGATAAGACTTGCTCAGGAATCTTAGCTCATAGCTGATAGCTTCAGTGAACAGTCGTTAGTGTGAGATTTAATCCCGCTTTATGCGGGACATAGTGAATGGTAGCCGCAGGCTTTCCCGCCTGTCCCTCGGTTCTGGCGGACAGGAGCCTGCGTTCACGCTTCACATATCACGGAATTTAAAAAGGGGAGGAACAATATGGCAACAAAGAAGACAAGTGTAAATCCTGAGTTTTTGTACGTTCCAGTAGCAAATATAGTGGTGCTGGAACAGGTCAGATCGAATGTCAATATTGAAACAGATTCATTCAAAGCTCTTGTACAATCCATTAAAGACAAAGGCATCTTAGAGCCTCTCCTTGTAACAAAAGGAGACGGCGACTCATACACCCTTATCTGCGGTGAAAGGCGCCTGGAAGCAGCCCGGCAACTCGGACATGAATTCGTACCGGTGCGGGTTATAGAAGCAGGTAAGGAATCAGGTGAGACCATAGCACTCCAACTGACAGAGAACCTCCAAAGAGAAGACCTCAATCCTATTGACCAGGCAAAGGGGATACTCTCTCTTATCCAGGCAAAATTACCTGATAAAAACTATGATGTGGATGGGGTTATGAGCGAGATGGTAAGGTACACGCGGAAGCCCGAAACCCTCCCGGAAGAAGTTGTTAAAACTGTTTTAACGATTGGCGAAATCGTCGGAAAGTCAATAATGACGCTGTATAACGGGCTTTCACTTTTAAAGCTCTCCGATGAGATTCAGATGGCAATTTCGGGAGGAACACTCCAAGTTTCCCAGGGGTATCTTTTCGCTGCGAACCTCGACTGCCCGGATCGAGGTAAGATTTTTGAGGCCATTATGAAGACGCCCGTTACCAATGCCACCCTGAATAATCTGCTTACAGCATACAAAAAGGTTAAACCGGCCCCGGGCAAAACAAAGCCCCTACCCATGAAGAAGCAGATTGCCGGCTTACGATCCGTTGAGTCACGCATTGAAATGGGTATCGCAACATACACAAGACCCGACCTTGAGACGCTTCTTGATGAACTGCATGTTTTCTGTGCTTTAGTGGAACTGCGGATACCGATTGCCCCGGAACCTGCCCCGGAGAAGCCGGTCAAGAAACAACCCATGTTGTGAGTGAGAAACATGTGTGTGAGATAGGGGTGGGCAAAAGATTATGAGAAAATCACATAGTTTAATTTTATATATATCCGTTATTGCCATTTTTCTTATCGGTTGTGTAGATCATTCAAGCGAAATTAACAAGATTGTTGCAGAGATCTATACAAAAAACAGCGTGAAAGGGGCAACCCCCCTCACGCTTTTACATCTGACGGGTGTTCAGGTTTCCCCAATGGTGACTGGGTGGAGTGTTGTGTCAGGCATGATTTGCCTTATTGGATGGGCGGCACCCGAGAGGAAAGAGCAAGCGCTGATTTAGCCCTGAAAAAATGTGTCTCCGATAAAGGTCATCCGGTGATAGCCGGACTCATGCACTTTGGTGTTCGGATTGGCGGCGTCTGGTGGTTGCCAACTTCCTTTCGGTGGGGTTTCGGCTGGGATTATCCCCAGTCCGGCCCTCCTGGAACGGCATACTGAGCCATCATTGGATTGGTAGTTGAGAGAATGACATTTAGGACGGCGTAAAACAACTCATTAAACTACGGGTATTTGGCTGATTGGCTACTTGTTACTTCGTGAGATCACGTTTTTTGCAGAGGGATAGCGCATGAAAGCAAAACCGTCAAGGTGTAGATAAGTAGGTGCTAAGCAATTATTGAAATCTCTGTAAAGCCAATAATTACAATATATTGCACGTTATCTCTCTCAAAACTTTCTGAAGAGATTCGGAGGGACAATCCGAAATCAGCGGGCCGCAATCGCTCACGGTTCATGGTTTTAATGTTTTTGCTACCAGCTATCAGCAATGAGCTAACCGCTATCAGCTAACTGTCGAAATTGATTTGCTTATACCGTAGCAATCTGTTATAAATTAACCTGATTTTTCCAGCGTGGATTATGAATACAAAATTATTTGACTATTATTTGCCAAAAGAAATGATTGCCCAGTACCCTGAAGGGGATCGGGAATTATCCCGTCTCCTTGTCCTTAACAGAAGCGCTGAACTGATAGAACACAAACGTTTTAAAGACATTACAGGATATTTTCGCAAAGGAGATGTGCTTATATTAAATGATAGCAGGGTTTTGCCTGCACGATTGAGTGCCCGGAAGGAAACCGGCGGTAACATTGATATACTGCTTTTGGAGAGCATTGATCATAAAAGATGGTACTGTCTTGCGAATGGTATAAAAAAAGGGAAAGACCGTCTGACAATATCTGTGGGCGGAGTCAAGGCTGTCTTAACAAGAAGCGAGGCTTTCTGGATAATCGATTTCTTTTATGATGGTGATGTATACGACATCATACGGGAACACGGGAAAATGCCTCTCCCCCCGTACATAAAAAGAGGGAACGATGGCGCTCTTGATTTTGAAAGATACCAGACAGTGTATGCCGAGATATTGGGTTCCATTGCAGCCCCCACAGCAGGTTTTCATTTTACAAAGGAATTGCTTGCAGATATAGAGGCGCTGGGCGTCACAGTATGTAAAATTACCCTTCATATCGGTATAGGAACCTTTTTCCTTGTAAAGAGTCAGAATGTCGAAGATCATGTAATGCACAGGGAATACTATCATATTATTCCTGATGTGAAAAAATATATCGAAAATGCGAAGATTGAAGGAAGGCGAATCATTGCCTGCGGGACAAGTGTCGTGAGGACATTAGAGACAGCATGGGCGAAAAACGGCGATACACCCATTGCGGGACATACGGAACTTTTTATATATCCCGGATACAGGTTTAAAATAATTGATGCCATGATAACGAATTTCCACCTGCCGAGGTCTACGCCTCTTCTGCTCGTTTCGGCTTTTACCGGAAGCGATGAATTGATAAAATGTTATAAAGAGGCTATAGATCGGGGCTACAGGTTTTACAGTTACGGGGATGCAATGTTGATTATTTAGCTGAAAGGTAGGGTTCAAGGATTCAAGGGTTTAGGGTACAAGTGATTCACTTGGCCGCTTGACCCCTCGACCCCTTGTTCATTATTCACTAACGACTGATTTTAAATTATGAAAACCATTGAAATTGTGAGAGAAGAAGGGCATGCAAGACTCGGGGTCATTAAAACAGAACATGGAGATATTGAAACCCCTGTTTTTATGCCTGTAGGCACCCAGGGGACAGTGAAGGCTATTACCCATAAAGAATTGAAAGATATCGGTGTGAAGATGATTCTTGCCAATGCGTATCATCTCTACTTGAGGCCCGGCGATACTTTAATTAAGGAGATGGGAGGGATACAGCGCTTCTCAGGGTGGGATGGTCCTGTGCTTACTGACAGCGGAGGTTACCAGGTCTTCAGTCTTGGTGTTTTACGTGAAATAAAGGAAGATGGTGTAATGTTTCAGTCACATATCGACGGATCAAAGCATTTCCTCTCCCCGGAAAGGGCCATAGAGGTCCAGGAAAATATAGGTGCGGATATCTGCATGTCTTTTGATGAATGTGTTCCCTATCCGTCATCATATGAGTATACGAGTAAATCTGTTGGATTAACTTCGAGGTGGGCAAGGCGGTGCAGGGATTCAAAACCAAACGGGAAAAATTTGCTGTTCGGGATTATCCAGGGCAGTGTGTACAAAGACCTGAGATTAAAATCCGCACACGATCTCGTAAACATGGATTTTGACGGCTATGCCATTGGCGGCTTGAGTGTTGGGGAGCCGAAAGGCATCATGTGGGAAATGGTAGATGCAGTGATAGATCTGTTGCCGCGTGAAAAGCCAAGATACCTTATGGGTCTAGGTTTTCCTGAGGACATCATTGAAGGGATACGGAGAGGAATCGACATGTTCGATTGCGTCATACCGACCAGGCTTGCAAGGAATGGCAACTTATTTACATGGAACGGGAGAATAAATATTAAAAACGCAAAATATACAAAGGATGAAAGACCGGTAGAGGCCGGGTGTGGCTGTTACACATGTAAAACATATTCCAGGGCTTATCTCAGGCACCTTCTTATCTCCCATGAATTAACAAGTTTCTACCTGAACACGATACACAATATCTATTTTTATGCTGATTTTTTGAAAAAAATAAGAGAAACAATCAGAGAAGGGGTTTTTTATGCCTTTTATGAATCATTTAAAATGAGATGGAAAGGAGGTGAATTACAAGATGAACATAGCGCATGCAATGGGTAACCTGACAGCATCTGGACAGGGTGGTAGCTCGCAGTGGATGGGTCTACTGCCTCTCGTGCTCTTGTTTGTGGTTTTTTATTTTTTACTTATAAGACCACAACAGAAAAGGGCTAAACAGCAGAAACTGTTTATTGAGAATCTGAAAAAGGGAGATAAAGTTATAACATCCGGCGGTTTATATGGTACAATAACAGGAATTACCGACGATTCAGTCACCATCGAAATTGCCGAAAAGGTAAGAGTAAAGGTATTAAAAAGCGCAGTAGTAGATAAAGCGAAAGGAGAGTAAAGTGGGAAGGTACGAAAATATTCTAATAA
Source organism: Pseudomonadota bacterium (assembly GCA_026388245.1). Lineage (GTDB taxonomy): Bacteria > Desulfobacterota > Syntrophorhabdia > Syntrophorhabdales > Syntrophorhabdaceae > MWEV01. The sequence goes on from JAPLKD010000126.1 coordinate 5,441, forward strand.
TAAGCCCTGATTGTACAAAGGAAGAGGAGGAGGAATTGCTCAACAGAGTCAGGGCTAACCTGCAAAAATCAGGTGCAACAATAATAAGATTAGATGATTGGTCGATAAGGAAACTTGCATACCCCATCAAGAAGAAGGACAAAGGTCATTATTTCTTTTTACTCCTGGAAATGGACGAAGCAAACTTATCGGGTATCAGTAAATTTTATAAAAATATCGATCCTATTCTGAGACATATGGTGGTGAGGGTCGACGATAAAGAAAAAGGCCCGGATAAACCGCCTGACCATGTTTTGTTTGATGAACTGGAAGGTGAGTTTTCTTAAAACCTGACCCCGATAAACGGGATAAGTAAGTTTACAAAATTATTTTCTGCCAAAAAAATGCAGAAAATAATTATTAACTTACTAAAGTAGTATAAACCAAAGGGGGAAAGGTTGGTTGAGTTTCCCTTATAAATTTTTTGGATGGAGGAATAGATGCCAAGATTTACAAGACCTGCAAAGGGCCAGGATTTACAGAAAAAAAGGGTGTATGTAAGGAAAAGGGTTTGCCGATTCTGTCAGGACTCAAATATTGCTATTGACTATAAAGACCCGAAGTTGTTGAAGCATTTTATCACAGAGCGCGGCAAGATTACACCGAGGCGAATGACAGGAACCTGTGCGAATCACCAGAGAAAATTAAGGGAAGCAATAAATATGGCAAGGCACATTGCTTTCCTTCCCTTTACAACACTTTCGAGATGATGGAGGAAACTGTATGAAGGTCATACTGACAGAGGATATGCGGGGTACGGGTAAAAGGGGCGAAACCATAGATGTAAAGGATGGTTTTGGAAGGAATTTTCTGATTCCAAGGGGGTTGGCCTTAGCTGCTACAGAAGGCAATATTAAAAGGGCCGAAAATATAATTAAAGACCTGGTGGCCAAGAAGGACAGAGACCTGAAGACTGCAGCCGACATTAAAGTAAAATTAGAGGAGATCACTCTCACGATAAAGAAAAAAGCGGGTGTAGATGGAAAACTCTTCGGGTCGGTAACGCATAAGGACGTGACGGATGCGGTAAAAATGCTCCTGGGGCTTGAAATAGATAAGAGAAACATAAAGATTGATGAGCCCATCAAGACAACAGGTGTACATGAGATTGAGATACATCTGGAACAGGGTGTCGCTGCACGTGTGAAGGTTGAGGTAGAAAAAGAAGATTAAATGGCTAAGGCTCAAAAAGATGGACAGCAGAGGAAAGTTAATCCCGCGGGTCGTATCCCGCCTCAAAATTTGGAGGCAGAAGAATCGATCCTTGGTGGTTTGCTTATAGACCCCGAATCAATCAATAAGGTAGTAGATTTAATAAATACTGAAGATTTTTATAAGGATGCCCACGGCAAGATATATGATGCCATGATAGGCCTTTATGAGAAGAATGAGCCTATCGATATAGTTACGGTGAGCAGTTCAGTTAGAGATAAGGGTATTCTCGATAAAATCGGCGGGGCTACATACCTTAATACCCTCGTTGACCTCATGCCCAGTGCGGCAAACATCACGCAATATGCAAAAATGGTGAGAGAGAAGGCCCTTCTAAGGAATCTCATAAATGTTGCAACTGAGATTGTTGAAAAGGGATTCGACCTGGATGTAAATGTTGATGGTTATATCGATGATGCAGAAAAGATGATTTTCCAGGTATCGGAAAGGAAATTCAGGCCTTCATTCTATTCTGTAAAAGACATTGTCATGGACAATGTGAAAATCATCGAGCGACTCTATGAAAAAAAGCAGACAGTCACAGGGGTTCCAACGGGGTTTACCGAACTTGATAAAATGACGAGCGGTTTTCAGCCATCCGATTTGATAGTAATTGCCGGAAGACCGAGTATGGGCAAAACAGCCTTGAGTATGAATATTGCCCAATATGTTGCTACCATGAGAGATGGCGCGGTCCCTGTTGGCATATTTTCAATGGAGATGTCCAAGGAGCAGATTGTAACACGATTACTCAGTTCTGAATCTGAGGTGGACCATTCAAAATTAAGAACCGGAACGCTGTCAAGCTCAGAATGGCCAAAACTCGCTCAGGCTGCAGGTAAGCTCTCAGAAGCGTTAATATTTATCGATGATTCACCTTCAATGAATGTGCTTGAATTGAGGGCAAGGGCGAGAAGACTGAAAAAGGAGCACGGACTTGGATTGGTCATTGTTGACTATCTCCAGTTAATGAAAGGGAGGGCTGCTGTTACCGACAAGAGGGAACAGGAAATAGCGGAGATCTCGCGTTTTTTAAAATCCCTTGCCAAAGAGTTACATATCCCTGTTATTGCGATATCGCAATTAAACAGGATGGTGGAGCAGCGGGAAGACAAAAGGCCGAGACTTGCCGACCTTCGTGAGTCAGGCGCCATAGAACAGGATGCGGATGTTATCATATTCATCTACAGGGATGAGATATATAACAGAGACAAAGAAAGCAACAAAGGCTTAGCAGAGATTGTCATAGGGAAACAGAGGAATGGACCCACAGGTACTGTTGAACTTGCCTTTCTGGATAAAACAGCAACTTTCAAGAATCTTTACAGAGAATGAACCTGCCAAATTTATTATCGATATTCCGTCTTTTTTTGACAATCTTTTTTATACTTTCCATACATTATCAAAAATATAATACTGCCTTAATCATCTTTGTGGTGCAGGCAATAAGCGATCTCCTCGACGGGTTTTTTGCGCGGATCATGAAGGAAAAAACCTATCTTGGCTCTATCCTTGACCCTCTGGCCGACAAGGTTATGCTTGTATCCTCATATATTGTGCTTTCGGTAAACAACATCATTCCCATCTGGGTAACATTGACGGTGTTGTTGAGGGATCTCATCCTGTCTTCAGGGTTTCTCATTTTATATAAGCTGTCTTATAAAACCAGACATTCTCCAAGCATCATAAGCAAGATAACCACGTTATCCCAGATGAGCACAGTGGTGTATATTTTGTGGTCCAACACAAGGGTTTATGGAGATTACTTCTTTTATGCGACCGTAATCCTTACCGTAGTCTCAGGGTGTCTATATATTGCCAGAGGACTGAGGATTCTTATGAATAAATAGTTTTCAGCGATTAGCATTGCGGGGAGTCTATGTTTTGATTTTGCTGACAGTTAATGGCTTATAGCTTATCATTTGTGGGCAAGAAATCATTTGACAACCCACAGTCCTTTTGATAAATAATTACAATATCCAAAAACAAAAATGGAGGGCAAAATGGCCATAAAAGTAGCAATAAATGGTTTTGGAAGAATAGGGAGGCTTGTCTTAAGGGCAGGTTTTAAGGGTAAAGACCTTGAATTTGTTGCGGTAAATGATATTACGGACGCAAAAACACTTGCACATTTGCTGAAGTATGACTCTGTTCATGGAATTATGGACGCTGATGTGAAGGCAACGGAAAGCTCCCTTATGATAAACGGAAAGGAGATTAAAACTTACGCCATAAGGGAACCTGAAACGCTTCCGTGGAAAGAGCTCGGGATAGATGTAGTCCTTGAAAGCACCGGTAAGTTTACTGACAGGGCAGGCGCGGAAAAACACATCAAGGCAGGCGCAAAGAAGGTAGTTATATCCGCCCCCGCAAAGAACCCCGATGTAACATTTGTCCTCGGGGTTAATCAGGAAGTTTATGATAAGACGAAACACCATGTCATATCCATGGGTTCATGCACAACAAATTGTCTGGCCCCTATAACGAAGATACTTCAGAAGGAGTTTGGCATTGAGTATGGTCTCATGACAACGATCCATGCATTTACCAATGATCAGGTAGTGCTCGACGAGCCCCACAAAGACCTGAGAAGGGCACGTGCTGCATCCCTGTCAATGATTCCCACAACAACAGGTGCAGCAAAGGCTATCTCCGAAGTAATCCCTGAACTTAAGGGGAAACTGGATGGCATGGCTATCAGGGTACCTACACCGAATGTATCCTTAGTCGATTTTGTTGCATTGCTGGCAAAAAATACAACGAAAGAAGAATTGAACGATAAATTCAGAGAATATGCAGCAGGTCCCATGAAGGGGATTTTATACTGCTCGGATGAGCCTCTGGTTTCCTGTGATTTTAACGGAAACCCTCATTCTTCCCTGGTTGATATGGCGAATACAAATGTAATCGGCGGCAAAATGGCCAAAATACTTTCATGGTATGATAATGAGTGGGGTTTCTCGAACAGGATGTGTGAACTCCTGTCATACATCATGAAATAGTATTCAACAGGCTTTCGCCTGTTAGTTTTGAGTTAACACTTAACACTGTTTTTAAGAAAGGTTGGTAAGGAAACATGAAATGCATAGACCAGATAAATTTAAAAGATAAAAGGGTGTTCATCCGTTGTGATTTTAATGTGCCAATGGATAAGCAAGGAAACATAACGGATGATGCAAGGATAAGGGCCCATCTGCCTACCATTAATTATGCTACAGATGCCGGGTCTAAAGTGATCCTTGCATCGCATCTTGGAAGACCGAAGGGCAAGAAATCTGAGGAGTTTTCCTTGCGGCCTGCCGCTAAAGTGCTCTCAGGGCTTTTGGGCAAAGAGGTCATCTTTGCGGATGATTGCATAGGTGAAGGGGTCGAGAAGGCAGTCTCAAACATGAAAGATGGTGATGTAATACTCCTTGAGAATCTCAGGTTTCACTCAGGCGAGGAAAAGAACGATGTTGAGTTTGCAGGCAAACTTGCACGATTATGCGATGTCTACATAGACGATGCCTTTGCTGTTTCCCACAGAAAAGCTGCATCGAATGCGGCAATAACGGAATTTGTAAAATCATGTGCTGCCGGTTTTCTTTTAAAGAACGAAATAGAATATTTTAATAAAGCCATGAAAAACCCGGCAAGACCATTTGTTGCAATCATCGGAGGGGCTAAGGTTTCTGATAAGATCGGGGTGTTGGAGAACCTGTTGGAGAAAGTTGATACCTTGATAGTTGGCGGCGGCATGGCCTTTACGTTTATAAGGGCTATGGGGTACGAAACCGGGAATTCACTCTGTGAAGTTGAAATGCTGGATAAGGCAAGAACAATCATGGAGAAGGCAAAGGAAAAGAAGGTAAACCTCTGTTTGCCCGTGGATTGTGTTATAGCAGAAAAGGCGGCGGCTGACACTGAAGTAAGAGTATGTAAAATAGAGGAAATCCCAAAAGATTGGATGGGTCTCGATATCGGGCCCGGGACAATTTCTGCTTTTTCAGACGCCTTAAGGGGTGTAAAAACCATTATATGGAACGGTCCCATGGGCGTGTTTGAGCTTGAACCTTTCAGCAAGGGAACCTTTTCAATAGCAGCATCTGTTGCAAAGTCCGGCGCACTCTCAATAATTGGCGGTGGGGATACAGACCTGGCAGTACATCGTGCAGGAGTGAGCGATAAGATATCATACATATCCACTGGAGGCGGTGCTTTCCTGGAATTGCTCGAGGGGAAGACGATGCCGGCAGTAGAGGCCTTAGAAAATAATGGAGGCAACTCATGAGAAGGTGGATGATAGCCGGAAACTGGAAAATGCATAATACAATAAATGATGCAATAGCCCTTGCGAAGGCCATAAAAGAAGGAACTCAAGGCGTCACGGGGGGCGAGATCATTTTAGCGCCACCCTTTACAGCCTTGCAAAGTGTTTATGAAACGATTAAGGGTTCGCATATATCACTTGCAGCGCAGAATATGTTTTATGAGGATAAAGGGGCATTTACCGGTGAGGTAGCTCCTTCGATGCTCAAGGATATTGGCTGTACCTATGCTATTATCGGTCATTCAGAGAGACGGAAATATTTTCATGAGACCGATGATACAGTAAACCTGAAGACCAGGAAAAGTATTGTTGCAGGGATTAAACCCATTGTCTGTGTTGGAGAAACAGAAGATGAAAGGGAAAAGGGCGTCACAGAGTTTGTGGTTGGCATTCAGGTAAAGAAGGCACTTTACGGGATCGACAAAATTGATGATATTGTGATTGCATATGAACCTGTTTGGGCTATAGGCACAGGTAAGAATGCAACGCCCATAGAAGCAGAAGAAGTACATCGGTTCATAAGAAACATTGTTGGTGACATATATGGAGATGTGTGTAAAAATACAAAAATTCTTTATGGAGGGAGCGTAACACCTGACAATATAAGCGAATTGATAGGAATGGAAGATATCGATGGCGCACTTGTTGGTGGAGCATCCTTGAAAAGTGAAGGATTTATTGGTATAATAAGAAAAACATCGGAGAAAAAGTAATGTTGACAGTTATCGCAATTATTCATGTTGTAGTTTCAATTGCCCTCGTCATGATTGTCTTGCTTCAGACGGGGAGGGGTTCTGAAATAGGCGCTGCATTCGGGAGCGGATCAAGCCAGACACTTTTTGGCAGTTCGGGCTCCAGTGGTTTTATGACAAAGCTTACAACAGTTGTCGTTGTAGTATTTATGATAACAAGCCTTGTGCTCGCATATTTTTACAGCCACAAGGAATATACTGTAAAAAATGTTCCGGTAAAGGCTGAAGAAAAATTACCTGTCCAGGGTAATCAGTAAATAAGTGCCGAAGTGGTGGAATAGGCAGACACACCATCTTGAGGGGGTGGCGGGGAGACTCGTGCGGGTTCAAGTCCCGCCTTCGGCACCAATTTATCCAACCTTCGTACTATCTGTATTTTACAGTGACAAAAAGCGTCGTTAACGTAAAGAGCAAAGATATGGCATTTGCAGCTATTACCGGTACCTCCTCGATCATGATGCCGTAAACAAGCCATAGTAAGTATGGCACCGGTAGATGCCATGAGCGGCATAAACATGGAGATATCCCTTGCCTCTTTAAGCTTCCAGATACGCAGAATTTGCGGCAACAATGAAAATGTCGTAAAGAAAGCGGCTATATAACCGATTGTATCTTTCATCCTTACGTTTTATCATTACTCTATTAAAAAACAAATCCTCTTCAACGACAGAATATTGCCTTTAACAACGAATAGTAACGTATTTACGACACTGACCATTTTATGTATGGTTATAAACCGCAGGGGTCATGGGAAAAGAGGCGGTGGATCTGGGTAAGATCATATTTGTTTTCATATCTGTTTTTGTTTTCAAAAATCTGGTATGATAATCTTTTATGGAAAATATCAAAATAAATCTCGATAATCTTATAGCCTTTTTCTTTGTAGCAAAGGAAAAGAGTTTTAGCAACGCAGCAGCAAAGCTGTTCCTTACACAACCTGCAGTGACCACAAAGATTAAATGTCTGGAAAGACAATTCGGCACAAAGCTCTTTCTCAACACAAGCAAGCAGTTCCAGCTTACCGATGTGAGCAAAGAGATCCTCCCCATAGCAGAGGAAATATACAAAAAGTCAAAAGAAATTGAAAATATTCTGGCATCATATATCAATGTCGACAAGGGTGTACTGCGTATCGGTGCATCAAGATCTCTTTCCCCGACATATCTGCCTCTGATTATAAACATCTTTAGCGACCACTACCCGAATATCCAGATAAGCGTTACTGAAGGCGCTTCACATGAAATTATCGAAAGGGTGGCACAGTTCAGGGATCATATAGGTCTAATTCCCAAGGTGCCCCTGAGCGACAAATTCACTGACCTTATGATATCGAACGAGAAGATTGAATTTGTGGCGAGCACCAAACATCCTCTTGCCCAAAAGGGACATTTTTCAATAGAAGATATACTGAAACAGCCAATACTCATTCCCGGAGAAGGCTCTGCTACAAGATTGGCCCTTTTGGATGTTTTCGCCAAATATAAAATGACCCCGAATATTGTCTTTGAAGCAGAAAATCTGGAAATGATAAAGAAATATCTTTTAACAGGTAAGGGTGTGACGCTTATGTTCCCGGCAGTGCTGAGAAACGAAATAGAGAAAGGCCAACTCAGGATCCTGAGTATGGATGATATCAATATATACATAGATGTACAGCTTATCTTTCTCTCAGAGCACTTGCTAAGCCCAAGCGCTAAGAAATTTGTTGAAATTGCCCTCTCGACCTTTGCTGCCTGATTCAATGTGTGATTTGCTATAAACGGCCCTTAAGGTACAGACGCTCGTATCTCTTTTGATCTCTCCAGCCAATTTTTATACAAGCCATAATAATTCCGTATATTACGATAACAAAAAGGATTTTTATAAATATCGGAGTTTCTCATCATGTTTTCGTATTGTTCATCGGCCTTAATGGTTTTATTGCCATTAAGTATTTCATCCTTAACTGCGAGTGCTGCATAATAGCCGCTTATCATACCGTGTATTATCCCGGAACAACCGCAAGCCTCCCCCACGAAGATAAGACCGTCTTTTGTCAGTCGCTGGTAATATAGCCCCATATTTCTCCTGTTTAAAAAACTGCTCATATATATCGGGGAAGATAAAGCAATTTTGTATGAAAGTGCGTTGTCCTGTCGTAACTTTATCTGTGAGTAGGCCTCTATTGAAGAGAATGAGGAAAGGGTTATCCCATTTCCATGGGGCCAGAGTGACCGCCCTGCCAGAAAAGTGTCCGTTGACTCATATATCTCAATTATACCCGGTACAACATCCCGTACATTGACCAGTTCCATTTGTACACCGGGGTATATCTCTGCTTCATATGCTATTGCAATTTCCCTTTTTGCAAAGCCTGTTGCAGTAGCTGACTTCATCCCGTCAGCAGAGATAATCGCGCGAGCCCTGACTTCCGGGATTCGAGCCGATGAAGTTCTGACGCCTACTACATGATTATCCTCCCTTATCAAAGAGGTAGCTTTCGCATTCAGAAACAGTTTTGCCCCTGCAAGTATAGCAAGACGCGCCAGCTCCCTGTCAAATAATTCTCTCCGTACGAGATATCCTCCCCACCCGGTATCTTCGATATCTTCCTTAACAGCTCCGGAAACAGGGTCTCTTATAATAAACCTTGAGACCTTCTGGTGTGGCAGGATTTGTTTAAGCTCATTAAAGAATCTATAGGTAAATTCACAACCCAGGAGCCATCCGCTGCAATGTTTTGTGAAACCTGCACAGGGATGTTCCTCAAGAATTACAACATCCAGGTTATAACCTGCTGCAGTTTTAGCTGCCCACAAGCCTGCCGGACCTGCCCCTATGATAAGAATGTCGCATTTCACACTTTGTTTGCATTCAGTCACCATCTTTCTTTTCTCTGAGAGACCTTGCAAGCATCACATGCACGTTGATCGTCCAGTCTTGTATTTGAAATCCATGACGGGAGGCGGCGGCCAAAAACACCTTTTTTGACCGCCTTGTGGGGTGTTGATGTTCAAGTTGAGATATAGCAACAAGAACTTATCTGTAGTTTCTCTCTATCTGAAGTCCTCCGGTCAGGCTTTTTATAAAATATGGCATTTCCACCCTTCTGGTTGAAGCCATGATCCTGCTTTGATAGTTCATAACATATTTCGACTTCAATCGTCTCATAAGCCCTCTATATTCATCTGTATCCACAGCTCTGGCAATATCCTGTAAACCAGGGCTGCTGCCTTCCACAAGAATAAAAGGACCTGAGCCGATGGCCACCTTCCAGATATTTGTTATCTTAATATCAATCTTCTCCATTTCCGGAATAAACTCATCCTTGACAAATTCTTTGTACTCATCAGCCATTCCGGGAATAATATCGAAATATTGATTGAATTTCCAGGTTGCGAATTGTATCTCGTACCTTTCCACCTCAATGGGTCCATAGGATGTATATAGCTTGTTTGAATAATTCCTTATGAGAGGGAAAAGCTTGTCAAGAAGCTCTGAGTGTTCCTTAGATGTCACCGCCTTCTGGAATTCCAGAAGATCTTCTATGGTAGACACAGCGGCAATACGTGGTCCTGCTCCTACGACCACATAGTAACCTCCGACGACTCTTAACCCGGTTTTCTCCACGGCGGGAATATGTGTCTTGAGGATAAACTCCTCATACTCCTTTTCCTTGTTTTCCATAATATCCCAGTGCTGTACAAAAAGTATGGCCATGGTACCCTCCTAAAAGATTTGTAAAATTATGGGATCAGAACTCGCTGTCTACTTTCTAAATAGTTGGAGCATCAGGTCTATTACATACTCCTCGTCCTTTCGCGCCTCTTTTTTTATGTACTTTGCGCCTCTGGCCTGTACCCAGAAAATATTTTCCGGAAAAGGAAACCTTTTATCCACTGCCCATTCCATATCCTGGGGATAACCAAAGTGATTTTCCACATCCTTTGCAATCCTTACTATCTCAAGTATTTCATTATCCTCGAGACAAGGCGATTTTTGAAGCTCCACAGGCACTTCTCCGATTGTTGTACCCGTTTCTCCGTAGACAACCGTCTTTGTCTTTTCTCCTATAGATCTTGACTCTATTGACATTTCAAGCTTGTTTATCACAAAAGAGTCAGGCGTTATTTCGCCGCTGACAACACTCTCTCCAAGACCAAAATTACCTTCAACTATAGCCCGGTTGAGATCACCTGCACTGGGCAGGACTGTCAGGATAACACCGGCGCTTTTTGCATCAATCATCATAATGACAGCAACCCCGATAGGCGCCCATGAGATGGGCATATTGTTTTGTATCCTGAAGACAATTGCACGAGTTGTAAAAGCGCTGGCCCATACCTTTTTCACATGTCTGACGATTTCCGATTCACCCTTTATGTTCAGATAGGTTTCCATTTGACCGGGCATGCTCACAGCTCCGCTTGACCTGACTGCACAAGCTACATCAGGAATACCGACCTTTTTTTGAAGCCCGGTATAGTATTCACCTATCTGGCTGGCCAGACCAGGCGGCATATCCGCCCCCTCGATAGCCTCACGTATCGTTTTGCTCAGCTCTATCATTCTGTCGATTTCTTTATCTGTATCCAGATCTGCTTTTGTTTCTTGTTCAACAATCTGGACCACCTTTTCCTTCAGCCCGGTCTGTTCCATAAACGTTTCATAGGCCTTGACAGAAAGGGCAAAACCATAGGGTACCCGAAGCCCGATTTTTATCAGCTCTCCCAGGTTAGCACACTTTTTTCCAACAGTATCATTATATTCCTTAGATAGTTCATCCAACCAAAATATCTCTTTCAGATCCATAGCGGTCTCCTAATCATCAAGCCATACAGACAAGTCAGTATGGCTTGATGAGTGTCTCTTGATACAAGGGGTCGAGGGTTCAAGTTATTGGATAGAACTCTCTGACCCTGGAATACCGGAACCCTTTCCGATTATCTTCCTTATACCGAACGGAAATATTACCTTCGGTTTACATTTTCTCGTTGTTGTTACTTTTCCAGGATATATATTGCGCCCATATTTGCATCCAATCTTATTTTCATCCCGTCTTTCAAGATCTTGGTACCCTCGAAGGTATTCATAACAACAGGAATACCAAATTCCCTTCCAACAATGGCAGCATGTGAAAGACTTGCACCTCTGTCTACCACAACCCCTCCCAGCAGTGAAAACACTGGCGTCCAACTTGGGGAGGTAGTAGGCGCTACAAGGATGTCACCCTTTTCTATCTTTGATAGCTCGCTTTCTGACCAGACAACCTTCACAATTCCTTCGTACACGCCGGGTGAACCGCAGACGCCGAAGAGATCGGCTTTCAGTTCAGGTCTTGCCACAGGCATAGTGCCTACAACTACTTTCAAGGCGATAGGATCGAGTGATTCTACCAGTCCTTTCATTGCATCCTCAATGGTAAAGCCTTCCTTCATGAACATGGGTATATTCCCCTTCTCACACCAGCCCTGCCATTCAGCCTTTCTGCGGTTGACAATAGGCCGGAGGTTGAACATGTCAGGATTAATGCCTGCCTTTCTCACCTCGTCGGGGATTAAGAAGAACATATCTTCAGGGGTATCAATTGTACCTGATTTTGTAAAGCGCCTTCCCATTCCCATGACACTCCGCCTGATCATGGCATGTGTGTAAAGGTCAAGGTAGTGGTTATGCTCTTCACTGAACCAGGCGCTGTTCTGGGCAAGCGTAAGGATCGTCTTGAACCAGCTTCTCTGTTCAGGGGCTATCTTTTCCAATACCTCCTTTTCTGTTGCCAACCTTTCGGCCTCACGTTTTTTCCTCTCTTCCTCAAGGTTATAATCAATCCCCTTCTCAAGACCCATTTTGATTACATTAAAGGCAGGTGTCGGGTCTTCGAGCCATGTGGGGACATTGATTTCAGCCATTCTTTCTAATCTCCAACCTCCTTCCTTTTCCATAAAATCATCAAATGCCTTGAGAAAATCCTGTCCGTTCTGCGATGATTTGAGGCTGTTTCTCATGTCCGAAGCAGGCGTAGAAATGAAGGCATCCTTGAGTCCCATATCCTGGGCTTTCTTTGCCAGATCAAAGAGACCTTTGTCTACCTGGAAACTCTTATTGTCGAAACCACTGGTGAGTTTATGAAACTGGGGACTCGCATCATCAATACCCAGCAGTTGTTTTGTCATCTGTTCGAAAAGCACATAAGCAGTGTAAACGCCGTACATCATGTACATGTGGATTTCCCACATACGCCTGCAGACATTGATCGTCTCTTCAAAATTGTCCAGAAGTTGTATATTGGTAGCCTCATCCAGATCAAGTGCTTTGAGTTTCTCATACCTGCCGACCATCTCACCGACAAAGCCCTTCCACATACCACCGAAATCCTCAATAAAAGGCTTGATGGCAACCTTGAAACGATCCTCACGGGCCTTTCTTTCCTCAGGATCCTTCACGATGAGCAATGCCAGATAGCCCCCTCCATCTTTAAACCGCCAGTCCCACCCCTTTACTGTAGGTAATGAGAGCATTTCTGCGCCATACTGCATACCGTGCCTGCAGAAGTTGACCCAGAACCAGCCGAACATGGGCGTCCAGGGCGGCACCGAGTGCGTTGCATCCTGAAACCAGCAAGGCGAGATATCAAAATCCAAACTTTCATCAAACTCAAGACCTGGAACACAATCATAAATCTTCATAATTCCTCCCTTTTTCTTTTTATTTTAATGCATTGCCCTTCCGCCATCCACAAGGATGGTTTGTCCGGTTATGAAATCAGCCGCGTCCGAAGAAAGAAAGATCGTAGCCCCAACAATATCCTCAGCCACCCCGAGCCTTTTCAGCGGGGTTTTGGATGTATCGTACTTTGTGACATCTGCAATGGTGCGGCTTGCCTCTGTATCTGTGAACCCGGGGGCAACGGCATTGATGCAGATATTATGGGGACCGAGTTCAATGGCGAGTGCCCTGGTGAGGCCTATAACGGCGCCCTTTGTTGCCACATAATGTACAAAACCCTGGGATCCCGTAAAAAATACCTCTGATGTTAAATTAACAATCTTTCCCTTCCCGGCCTCTTTCATAAAAGGGAAAACAGCAACAGTGGAAAGCCAGGTGCCTTTAACATTTACTGCCATCATCATGTCCCACTCTTCCTCGCTGATTTCATAGAAGGCCTTGCGCTGAACACCATAATAAAAGGCTGCATTATTTACCAGTATATCAATTTTCCCGAATCTGTCAATGGCAAATTTTGCCATTTTCTCTGTATCAGCCCTGGATGTCACATCAATTTGGAGACATTCCCCTTCAGACCCTGCTTCCCTCACTGCCTTTACTGTTTCTTCCAACCCCTGCAAGTCTTTACGGGTCACCGCTAAAACCTTTGCCCCTTCCCTGGCAAATCCTTCACAAAACGCCCTTCCGAGTCCTTTAGCGCCGCCGGTGACAATCGCAACCTTTCCCTCAAGACTTATCATTGCACACCTCCTTCCTTTGAATTTAAAGCCTTAAAAACAGTTCTTATTCTGTCTTTACAATGATGCTTCCCTCCTTCATCCCAAATTCTCTTGCAATTGGTTTACACTTTACCTTCAGCATATAAACCGCTTTTTTATCCGGAACTTCTCCGTGTAAAGCTTCATAACTTCCGGTGCCTTTGGCAATAATAAGGTCACACGATTTAAAAAAACCTGTTGTGAGCGGGTCCATTTCATGAGGCGCCAGGAAACCGGGAACAGTTACTATGTTGTCAACCAGCTTTTCAAGACCAAAGGCACGGACATCATCCATAGTGGCATCTTCAAAAAAGGTTTGCTTCTTTACTACGAGGGTTATTCTGGGACCGGCATCCTTTATCAGGCCCATAACAAGAGAGTCAAATCCTATTTCGCCTGCATTATCTGTTACGTACAGTACATGACGGGAGTTATTCACTGCCTCTGACAGATTGCCGATGAGAGCTTTCTTTGCATTATCATAGCGCATAATGTCACGGATTTCCTGGAATGTATAAGGACTTGAGGGTGCGTTGAGCGGGGCGACATTAGCGGCAGCGGCAAGAAAACAGGCGCTTGCCAATCTGGCTTCCGGTGTTTCCCCTTTATTGATATATTCCATAGCCTCAGGGAGGATCTTTTTTGCATTTTTATTGCTTTTATGCTTTAAATCCTCATAATGCAGGGAAAGTCCGGGTGTTGATTCAAAAACAGCATGCACCGTGCCATTGCAGAGAGAACCAACATTAGCCTGTGGTGAAACATCACGAAGAAGAACCCCTACAATATCTCTGATGAGACGGGCCGTCTCCCCTTCAGGGGTATACGACACTGTCCTCTCAAAAACCCAATGCACAAGACATGCCCCGCATTCCGGATGAGGTTTCATATAAGAGACTTCTTACAGCTAAATATCATTTTGTGTAATCCTACCACCCGCGTTCCTCCCAAGGTGTGTATTTCAGGCCTAAGTCCTTAGCGATGACCTTGTAACAGGCGTAGCTGCTGCCACGGCCAATACCATGCGCAGAGTGTGCCGCGGAAGAACAGAGGTAATAGTTCTTTATCGGCATTCTATAGTTAGATACTTCCGGGAATGGTCTCAACCTTCCTAGTCTCTCGTAGTTTGCGTCAAGGGCACCCCATCCACCCTGCGGCATACAAGGGTTCCTGTTCACCACGTCATCAGGTGTGGCAATCCACCCGGAGATGAAATTATCCATCGTAACGTTCGGCGCATACCTGCCCCATTCCTCAACCATCCTGAATTCGCTTTCCTTCTTTATCCTGAGCCACTCCTTTTCAGGGAATCGTCTCCACGGACATGTAAACTCTTCTACGAGGGCTGCAAACCTGCCGGCAGGTGCCCTAGTTGCGTCCCACTGAGTGTCAGGGGCAACGAGGAGATACATCTGGTCTGCGATACCCTTTTCCCATCTCTCTCTCTGGTACCTGCCGCTCAGGAAATACTCAGGGTCCGCGGGGCCGAAGTACAACCTCGGTACCATACCAAGTTCAGAATTCTGCGGATATTTTGGTGCGTCCATCAGGGCAATGTTACCCCAGAGAAGTTGGGTTCTTTCATATCCTGTATCATTATAGAGGTCTTTAGGTGGCTCTTTCAGCTTCTGAGATTTGGCCCAGAGTTCGTCCATGCCCTTTGGCATATTCTCTTTTCCGATCATGTCAAAGGTCAATTCGGCACTCAGGTCACTGACCACTATGTCAGCAAGGATCTTCTGGCCGTTCGTCAATTCGATTCCATATGCCTTCTCATTGTCAACAAGTAGCCTTTTTACTTCGTTCAACACGAAGAACTCTCCGCCGTACCGCTCAAACGCCCTTAAGAGTGCATGGGTAATGCTGTGGGTTCCGCCCTGTACGATTGCCGCCGGTTCCATCGAAAGGATGAGACCGAGGGCATGTATATGCCAATAGGGGCCGGGTCTATCCTGGGGCATGAGGCCGTTTGATGTCTGGATGGCCCTCATGTAAAAAGTTTGCATCTCCGGGCTCTTGAACAGCGTCGTAGCGATCTGTCCAACTGTCCCGAGTGCGATTTTTGGGTCGAGCCCATATTTCGGATCGTCAAAAAGAGCCTCCAATGGATCGGGGCCATCGCCCCACTCGCCCGGTCCCGTGTACCGATATTTTCCGAAGGCGTTCTTCCACGCCCCTTTATACTTCATTATTATGTCTTCTACGACATTCGCATCGTCCTTGTTGATTTTGGCAATCTCATTGATGGTGAACTGTGCGGCCTCTTCTGAAAACGTTGACTTGCCTGTAAAAGCGTCAACAACTGGGAAAATCGTCTTTCCCATGATGTAGTTGCCGTCGGGATAGATCCATGCCTCATTGTTTTCCGGAAATAAATAGACCAACCCATAGTCCCTGAGATCAAAATCGGTGTACGCAGGGTTAGTATAGAATCTTGTGAAATGCGCGCATACATTCTGGATAAACCCCGGCACAGGCAGTTCCTCACCGCATGCACCGCCGCCCATTTCATGCCACCTCTCAAACATTGCCGTCTTTAAACCGGCCCTTTGCAAATAGCAGGCTATGATTGTAGCATGATGCCCACCGCCTACTATAACCGCATCGTACTTTTTATCTGGCATAAAACCTCCTTATTCTTATATCTGCATTAAATTTGTACTCTCGATGGTATGGGACCTGGTCCCTTGGGCGCAGCAGTAGGTATGGAACCTGGTCCTGCTCCTGGTTTCGGTACCTTTCCTGCCTCTGATTTAGGGGCAGATGAAGGCGCTTCTGCCTTTGCTGTTTCCCCGTAAATAGGGTCTTTTGAAAAAAAGAACTTTATACCCTTGAGCATGAGTAACGGATTCGTCAACACTATCTTCACCATCTTCCTCAAATCGGATGGATCAATAAAAGCGCGTACCGTCCAGTGCACAGGGTTAACAATCTCCATCATCAGCAGCATACGCACAGGTTCCGTAGCCCCCTCTTTCGGTTGTTCCAATGTAGAAGGCACAACTGTGGTAGCTTCAATGTTGGCTACTTTGCCAGTGAGTAACGTCCTTCCTAAACCTGTTGATCGCATAAACATGTTAACCTCCTTATATTCCAGTTACTAAAATAGCCCGATATCCCTTGCTTCTTTTACGCCGCGCGGCTCCGGCCACCACTTTTTAATCCCCAGATTCTCTGCAATCTTTTCTGCTGCATTAAAGCCGGGGCCGTAGGTGATCATACCGCCTGAGTGTGTGCTTGCCCCGCCAAGATAAAGATTCTTTATAGGCGTATTGTGCTGTCCGCAGTATTCATTAGGTCTCATGTACCCCATCTGGAGCGGGAGGTATGCGCCTTGTTTGAAGCACCCCTGCTTCATATCGGGAAACTTGTTTTCCGTATCCAGAGGTGTACCTATATAATCCCATACAATGGTATCCTTATTCATATTGGGTGCATATTTTTCCAGAATGGTCTTACACCGTTCTGCATAGGATCGTCTCATCCTGTTCCATGCCAGGGGGCCTCCATCTTTCAGATTATAGGGGGCGCACTCAAGTGAAATAAGGCCGATGTGTTTGACAAAGCTGCCTTCACGGCGATGCATACGGATGGGATCATGAATGGACGGGAAGCAGCAATTAAAACCACCGTCATGCAACTCTCCCCTCTTTGATGCCTCGAAGTGTTGTACCAGATCGTCTTCGCACTCATAACCTACAACATAGATGAGGGCATTGGCCAATTCCGGATGCTTATCAAAGACCTTGAACTGAGGGGCCTCTGTCAGGGCCAGGTGTACGGTAAAAAAGCTCATATCGGAATAATGCCACTCGTCGAGCCTCGTAATCAGTTCCTGATCGAGATACTCTTTTCCCACCATGTCATAGAAGGTCTGGTGTGGATTAAGGGTGCTGCACACAAACTGCTTTGCCTTGATAATTGTGCCGTCTTTAAGTTCAACCCCCTTTGCCTCATTGTTCTCAATAATAATCCTCTTTATGTCACATCCGCTTATCACCCTGCCGCCGTTCTCGGAGATATACTTACCCATAAGGTGGGCTACGTGGTGAGAACCCATGTGAGACAGCCGGAAATGCCATGCCCGGTTTATCATAAGAGGCACCAGATATCCCAGACCCTCAAGGTCATAATCAAGGCCCCACATGGTGGCGCAGTAAAGAAAAAGCGTGCGAACCTTATCGTTTTCAAACCATGAATCAACAATCTGTTTCGGTGTGTACCCCGTAAGTTCATCATCCCATTTTGTGGCAGGATGAAGCTCAAGTTTTGCCGCCTGTTCAACGCTGGGCAGGGGGTTCACGTAACTTGCCGGGGCCAGGAAGACCTCCATAGCTTCTTCAGATATGTTGGCAAAGTCGAGGAAGGTCTCCGCATCCTTTTCTGAAAACTTCCTGATAGACTCTGCCGACTTTTTGGGATCGCTGTACAGGGCAAGAAAGGTCCCGTCCTGAAAAGGCATGACAACCTGAAGATCAGGGTAAATCCATTTCAGGTCATACCTTTTTTCGAGCTCAAAATCCCTCATTGGCGGCGCGTATTCTACCATCATGTGGTAAATAGCATGACTGTCAACAAGCATGCCGGGAAGGAGAAGGTTTTCTGTGGCCAGCCCTCCGCCAATCTCGTATCTCCTTTCCAGAATCGCAACTTTCAAACCTGCCTTGGTCAAATAACCGGCAGTGGTAAGTCCGTTCGGACCTGCGCCAATAATAATACCATCGAATTCCAATTCTCTCATAATTCTGCCTCCTTTTTTCAAACCATTTTTATTAAGGCAACGTTTTTATATTTTTAATCTCTCCCTTTAGATAATAAAAAATCAAGCTTCTCCTGAAGATCACCCTGTCTTCTTATTATTCTACAAGCTTCAAGGTGCCAGCGGGACACCACAGGACACATTGGGGATCAGGTGGGTCCCCACAAAAATCGCACTTCAGAGGAATATCAACATCGGGTTCTCTAAATACCGATTTGGCAGGACACGAAGCTCGACACATAATGCACTCGCTGATTTCTTCCCCCTCGAACATGACAATGTTCTTTGAATTGCATGCCGCTTCCGTGTATGGACCTGCTATAACCGGGAGACAGTACCTTTCTCGTATAAAAACCTTTATCCTTGATCGCTGAATATTGGCAGTCCCGGTGTGCTTTAATGAGCAAGCCACCTCACAGAGCTTGCATCCGCTGCATTTCGTGTGGTCTATCTTGATCTTCATGACCTTTTCACCTTCCATTTACTTAGTCCAAGCCTATCTAACGTTTCTGGCTTTGGGATGCCGTTCTCATCCCAGCCCCGGATTCGGTAATATGCATCCAGCATTGGAGCAAGATCAACAACATGTCCTTCAGGGGGGGCCTCAGTGAGCATTCTTGGAGGTAAGCTGTCATCTTTAGCGCTGAATCCAGCGCTCAGATTGAACAGACGTTCCAGGTTCCAGGTTCGCTCGCCTATCGATAATAGTCCTTCCTGGGTATATGC
>JAPLKD010000222.1 GCA_026388245.1 Pseudomonadota bacterium
CTCTAATTCATCCAGGCTTAAAAAGACCTCTTCAAGCTGAACAAGGGGGATGCCCTTTGGTTTAAAATACGAACTATTGGGCGAACAGTTAATACATCTGCACTTCTTTGGTCTCGACACGGGTATATTATAAGCATATGCTCATAAAATGTCAAGCACTTGCTTAAATATCCACTGCTACGATGTCAGTGATATCTTTTTCCCGCAGGATACTTCTTTTCCATTAGAGATTTCATCGTTTCTCCTGCGGAGCAGGAATTTGCCTCCACTCCGACTCTTCCTTGTCAACCCGGATGGTCATCCGCACTGCACGGTCTGTTTTACCTTTTGAAAAGATGACTGTCAGCGGGATAAGTTTGGCAAAAAACTGTGTCTCTGATTCAGGGTAAACCTTGTAAATTACTTTCCGGTCCTGGCTGAAAACTATCCTGTTTGCTTCGCGCGTAAGTGTAAGACGGACCTTCTCTGTTGTGACTGATGATGACTGGTCGCCTTTTGGTGTAAGTTCATAATTGCCTGTATAGGTGTCGAGCAGTTTCTGGTCAATCTTAACCTCCTTCGGCCACTTCGGTATTTCGTATGGCATTCCCAGGAGGCATTTCATGATGGAGCCGGCTATATCATCAACAACACCGCTGGTCGCTGCCATCGTGTTGGAAAGGACAACAAGGGCGATATTCTTTGCCTTATTGATAGCAACAAAGCTTGAAAAACCGCCTGTGCCGCCATTATGCCAGAGAATATCAAATTCTCCTTTATGCATGATAATCCAGCCGAGCCCCATGTCGTTGTTCGGTAAACCGGATTTGCGGTATGGTCTGGTAGCCATTGCCATCGACTGAGAGAGGGGTCCGTTGTCTTTGAGGTGGGCAGAGGCGAATTTCAGCATATCTGCTGCAGTGGAACGGAGTCCGCCGGCAGGCGCTATAACGTCGAAATCCCAGTGAGCCGTCTTCTCAAGGTCCGCACTGTAGCCTTGGGCGAAGCGCGATAATTGCTCTTCATTGAGACGGAAACGGGTATCTTTGAGCTTCAAGGGGCCGCAAATCTCCGACAGGACCATCCGTTTATATGTGGTGTTCGATTTGACGCCGAGTGCATAGCCGAGAAGTCCTACGCCAAGGTTGCTGTATTCCCATACTGTTCCTGGTTCCCGGGGAAGTTGGTAACCGGCTAAAAATTCTCGCATTTTATACCCTGTATAATTTTTGTAAGGGTTGACAAGGTATTCGAGGTTCATGTTTGTCGGTACCCTGGGAAGCCCGGAATAATGTGTGGAAAGATCGAGTAACGTCATTTCTTTGTCGCCGAATCTCGGTATATGGAAGTAAGCCGGTAAAAATTTCCGGACAGGATCATCAAGGGCCACCTTATGTTCCAGAACCTTTTTCGCAAGTATGAGGCCGGTGAATACCTTGGTGACAGAGCCGATCTCAAAAATCGTATGCTCGCCTGGCGTCTGACCGCCCCTGAGGTTTGTGCTGCCATATCCAATAAAGAATGTGCTGTTTCCCTCTGCTACACCCACTATGATACCTGCGGTACGTTCCGATTCAAAGGCAGGACGGATAATCTCATCTATTTTCGGTTTCCATTTGAGCAGGATCTCCTGATCCCCGGGATCTGCATATGATGTGGAATGAAAGGGGGCGCTCATTGCCCGGGCGCCTCCGAACTGAAGCACAAGAGACAATAAAACCCCATAGATGAAAGGATAATGTATTTTGAAGGCCATGTATATCTCCTGTAAATGATAACAACCTTTGTGTTCTGTTGTTGCGACCTTTAAGGGAGTATATGAAAAGCCCCTCCCCTATGTCAACTTTTCTTGACACTTTTCTTACTGATTGCTGTAGAATAGTTATAATAAAACCACAGAAGGAGGTACTTTATGGACGACAAACATGAACCAAGAGGCTGGAACCCCTATCTGGCCGGTGCCTTGACAGGACTGCTCCTCGTGTTCTCTGTATGGTTTACCGGTAAGTATGTGGGGGCATCAACTACCTTTGTCCGCTCTGCCGGATATATTGAAAAGGTATTCAATGCGGAACGGGTTGCCGGGATGGAGTATTTCAAGAAGGAGCTTCCAAAAATCGACTGGCAGTTTCTCTTTGTCATAGGCATTTTTGTCGGTTCGCTCATTGCTTCCACCACATCGAAAAGCTTCCGGTGGCAGGCTGTACCGAAGATGTGGGAGGGCCGTTTCGGACCCGATAAAGGGAAAAGGGCT
>JAPLKD010000031.1 GCA_026388245.1 Pseudomonadota bacterium
CCCCATAGCGTTATTGAAGCCATGGCGATAGCCGGTTACGCAATAGGGGCTAATCAGGGTTACATATATGTGAGGGCGGAATACCCTCTGGCCATAGAGCGTTTAACCTGGGCTATCGGACAGGCAAGGGAATATAAATTCCTCGGGAAAAACATCTTCGAAACAGGATTCGACTTTAACCTTGATATAAGAATCGGCGCAGGTGCCTTTGTCTGTGGTGAAGAGACAGCACTCATGATCTCCATAGAAGGAAAGAGAGGCGAACCGAGGCCGCGTCCCCCCTACCCTGTCGTTAAAGGTCTCTTTGATTCTCCAACGCTTCTTAATAATGTGGAAACATATGCAAATATCGCTGCCATTATCACAAAAGGTGCGGACTGGTATGCACAATTCGGAACTGAAAAGAGCAAAGGCACCAAGGTATTTGCCCTTGCCGGCGCCGTCAATAACACCGGTCTTGTTGAAGTCCCCATGGGAACAAGATTGGGCGACCTCGTTTTCAATATCGGCGGCGGTATAAAAAACGGCAAGAAGTATAAGGCTGCTCAGCTTGGAGGGCCTTCGGGCGGATGTATCCCTGTGCAGCATCTCAATGTCCCCATTGACTATGAATCGGTAATAGAGTTAGGTGCAATAGTCGGCTCCGGCGGCCTCATTGTTGCCGATGAAGACACCTGTATGGTAGACTTCGCACGCTTTTTCCTCGATTTTACCCAGGATGAATCGTGCGGTAAATGTCCCCCCTGCCGGATCGGCACAAAAAGGATGCTGGAGATACTTACCCGTATTACACAGGGCAAAGGGGATGAAAGCGATATTGATAAACTTGTGGAACTTTCCACACGTATAAAACAGGCAGCTTTGTGCGGCCTGGGACAGACAGCGCCCAATCCGGTGCTTTCAACACTCCGCTTCTTCAAAAATGAATACGAAGAACACATAAAAGATAAACATTGCCGTGCCGGCGTATGCAGCGCACTCTTTGATGCACCATGTCAGAACGCCTGCCCCACCGACCAGAACGCCTGGGGTTATGTAACCCTTATCAGTGAAGGTAAATTCAAAGAGGCAATTGCAGTCATCAAGGAAGATAACCCCTTTCCTGCGGTCTGTGGCCGTGTCTGCATCCATCCATGCGAAAGTAAGTGCCGGAGGAGCCAGATTGACGAACCTGTTGCGATCTGTTCTTTAAAAAGGTTTGCCGCTGACTATGATATGAGCTCATTTGAGCCGTACCATCCTGAAATAGCGCCTGCAAAGGAGGGAAAGGTTGCCATTATAGGCGCCGGTCCTGCCGGTCTTACCGCAGCCTATTATCTATCTTGCAAGGGTTATAAGGTAACTGTTTTTGAGGCACTGCCCGTGGCTGGCGGTATGCTTGCAGTGGGAATCCCTGACTACAGGCTCCCCAGAGAAGTATTAAATCATGAAATTAAGGCTATCACCGACCTTGGCGTAGAGATAAGATACAATACAGCAATAGGAAGAGACTTTACATTTAAAGATATTTCAACTGGCGGTTATGCTGCTGTACTGCTTGCTACCGGTGCACATAAAGGCCAGAAACTCGGCATCACCGGGGAAAAGGCTAAAGGCGTGCTCGATGGGGTCACCTTCCTCTGCAATCTCAACCTGGGAAAGGCTGTTAAGGTTGAAGGAAATGTGGCAGTTATCGGCGGAGGGAATGTGGCAATAGACGCTGCACGGTCTGCCTTGAGGATAGGCGCTAAAGAAGTGTTTGTCCTTTATCGGAGAGAAAAAGAGGACATGCCGGCCTACGTGGAAGAAATTGTTGAAGCAGAACACGAGGGAGTAAAAATCTTTACCCTCGTGGCACCAAAAAGGATTATTGAAGAAAATGGCAGGGTAAAAAAGATTGAATGCCTTCGTATGTCCCTGGGTGAGTTTGATGCCGGCGGCCGACGGAAACCAAGCCAGATTGAGGGATCAGAATTTACCCTTGATGTT
>JAPLKD010000024.1 GCA_026388245.1 Pseudomonadota bacterium
TCCATAAGGCAAAGGGCCTTTTTGCCACCACTAATTCGGATAATGACAATATTGTTATAGTGTTAACGGCAAAGCAATTGAATCCGGATTTGCGGGTAGTTTCCCGCTGTACCGATACAAAGAACATTGAAAAGCTGAAAAGGGCAGGGGCTGACAATGTTATAGCATTAAACTATATCGGTGGTTTAAGAATGGCTTCTGAGATGATACGTCCCCACGTGACCTCTTTTCTGGATAAAATGCTTAGGGACAAGGATTCGCCGCTTCGCGTAGAAGAAGTCCATGTACCAAAGCATTCGCCTTATGCAGGGAAACCGCTCCATTCGATAGATTTCAGGAGCATCGGTAATATTCTGCTTATTGCGGTTCGAAAGGAAAACGGGGACTGGATTTATAATCCGGATCCAAACATACATATTGAAAAGGAGATGAGTTTTATTTTACTGGCTACGACAGAGGAGAGGGAACTCCTTCAGGCGCTTGTTTCTCCGGAAGTGAAACATGACGTCCATGCCGGGGTTGACAAAAAGGAATTGATGTGAAGATTGCGATATCAGGAAAAGGCGGGGTTGGAAAGACCACGCTTGCAGGGGTGATGGCAAGAATTCTCGATGAAAGGGGATACAGGGTCCTTGCAATAGACGCAGACCCCGATTCTAATCTCGCAAGCGCCATCGGTTTTACAGAGGAAGCATTAAAGCGGGTTCAACCCCTTGCACAGATGGAGGAGTTTATTGAAGAGCGGACAGGGGCAAAAAAAGGCCAGTACGGCTCATTTTTTAAATTGAATCCCAAAGTAGATGATATACCGGAAAGGTTTTCCATTCAAAAGGGTGATATTAAGTTGGTAATTCTGGGGAACATCTCTCAGGGCGGTGGAGGTTGTTTCTGCGCGGAGAATGTACTGCTGAAGAGCCTCCTCTCTTATATTTTTATCGAGAGGGATGAATATGTGATCGTGGATATGGAGGCCGGCCTTGAACATCTGGGCAGAGGGTCCACGGCCTGCATAGATGCATTTATCGTTGTTGTAGAGCCGGGCTTGAGGAGCTTTCAGACGGCTTATCAGGTGAAGAGACTTGCCTTGGACCTTGGCATAAAAAGTGTATATGTGGTGGGGAATAAGGTGATGGGCGAGAAGGACGAAGCCATGATAAGAGAAAACTTGAATGATTTACCTCTATTGGGTTTTGTGGGATACAACGAAAAGATCATGGAGGCAGACAGGTTGGGTGTGTCACCATATGATATTGATGTAAAGATTAAGCAGGATGTGGAGAAAATTATCGATACGCTGGAAGAGAACAGAGAACAGAGAACAGAGAACAGAGGACAGAGGACAGAGGACAGAGGACAGAGAACAGATTTAAGTCTGACATCTGTCAGCCCCGCCTATGCGGTGCGGTCTGATTTCTGACATCTGAATCAGAAGTTAGAAGACAGAAGACAGAGGACAGAAGACAGAGGCAGAAGACAGGAAGGTGAGAAGCTACGAAGATGCGAAGTTGGGAAGATGGGAAGATGCGAAGTTGAGAATGAGAGCGGAGAGGTGAAAGGGAAAAGGCAGTAGGCACTAAGTACCGGGTGCAGTTTCTATTGTTTCTTTAGTTTCTATTGTTGTTAACCAGAGAAACAAGAGAAACCAGATAGACCAGAGAAACAAAATTGGGTAGCCGCAGGCCTGTCCTGCCAAGGTGCTGTTGCAGTTCTTGGCCAGGGCTTCAGCCTGCGCAAGAAAGCGAGAGATTGAGAAGTTGAGAAAAATGCTGTCATTTATAAATCTTATAGTTACCGGTATATTTCTGTCTACCGTTTTTATTATTGTCTCTCTCGTTGACAGGAAGGGCGAGAAAGTTCACAGGCTCAGACGATTCTGGGCAGGCCTTCATTTGAAGGTTTGTGGCATACATGTATCCTTAAAAGGTCTTGATAACATAAAGAAACCGCCATATATAATCATGTGTAACCACCAAAGCGCACTCGATATTTATGCGCTCCTTTCGTCACTTCCCCTGCCTTTTAAATGGATTGCCAAGAGGCAACTTTTTTTCATACCTTTTATTGGATGGGTCATGAAGATCGCAGGGGATATAAGCCTTGACAGGGAAAACCCAAGGGAGGCATTAAAGGCCATTGAAGCTGCGGCCCGTAAAATCAGGGAAGGAACGAATATTATCATATTTCCGGAAGGAACAAGGAGCAAGGACGGCACTTTACTGCCTTTTAAAAAAGGAGTGTTTTCTCTTGCGCTTCGCGCCGGTGTACCTATATTGCCGGTGGGGATATACGGAACAAGCTGGCTTCAGCCAAAAGGTAGTTTCATTCCCCGAGAAAAAGGGGTAATATACATAAACATAGGTGCATCGATAAGTACGGAAGGCAGGGGGCGGGCGGCGAAGACAGAAGTGATGAATGAAGTAAGAGCGGAGATTGAAAGGCTTATAAGGGAAAGGTGAAAGGAGCGGTTAGCGTAGAGCGGAGAGCAGAGAGGGAAGAGCGAAATCCGAAATCCGAAATCCGCAATCCGAAATTGTTGTTCAATGAGAGGCATATGTCCGGTGAATTGAAAAAAGAGATGTTCGGGATTGGGCTCGCAGGTGTTTTTCTATTCCTCTTTGTGGCTCTGCTCTCGTATAATCCCCTTGATGTGTCATTAAGTACCGTTGCCTCGGGGCCTGCAAAAAACCTTTGCGGTAAGGTTGGTTCATACATCGCTGATGTCCTTATCCAGTTTTTTGGCATGTTAAGCTATCTTTTGCCTGCCTATGCCCTTCTTTTTTCAGTATTTTATATTCGAAAGAAGGAACCGCCTAACCCTCTTATATTGACGTCAGGTCTGGTGCTCCTTTTTCTGTCGCTGGTTGTTCTTTTGCAGCTTATGGTAGGGAGCATTCATATAAGGGGTGTGTCAATACCATTCGCAGGCATGCTCGGGGTATTGCTCCAGCGAACCCTTGTGAGCCTCTTCAGTTATTTCGGGAGCTATCTCATTGCCATTATCCTTTTCCTCATTTCCCTCTTCCTCATCATCCAGGCGCCAATCCTCTCTGTTATCGAAAAAGGCATTATGAGGAGAAAATCCGTTGAACGGAGAAAAGAGATAAAAGTCACGGAGGAAAAAAAGGAAGAGCCCCAGAAAGCAGTAGAGAAAAAGCCTGTCCAGGATTCCTTTGAATTTTTAAAGGATATGGGTCCGTATAAGCTTCCCCCTGTTTCACTGCTTGATGCAGTCGAGAAGAGGGAATTTAAAATAGATAAGGAAAGCATCCAGGCCAATGCAAGTATGCTTGAGAAGAAATTGAAAGACTATGGGATTGATGGCAAGGTCTCTGAGGTAAGTCCCGGGCCTGTCATTACCATGTATGAGTTTGAACCGGCCCCCGGTATAAAGGTAAGCAGGATAGCGAACCTTGAAGATGACCTTGCTATGGCCCTTAGCGCCGTATCCATTCGTATTGTCGCCCCCATACCGGGGAAATCAGTGGTAGGTATAGAAGTGCCTAACAAGACAAGGCAGACGGTGTATTTCAGGGAAATAATAGAATCTCAAACCTTTGATTCATCCAATTCTTACCTGTCTCTTGCCTTGGGGAAAACCATATCGGGTGAGCCATTCGTGGCAGAGTTGGCGAAGATGCCCCACCTGCTTGTTGCCGGTTCTACAGGGTCAGGGAAGAGCGTATCACTGAACAGCATGATATGCAGCATCCTTTTTAAGGCAACCCCCATTAATGTAAAATTTTTAATGATAGACTTAAAGATGCTGGAGCTTTCCTTTTATGATGGTATTCCACACCTCCTTCTCCCTGTAGTGACAAACTCGAAAAACGCGAAAACATCACTCCGTTGGCTTATTGACGAGATGGAGAGACGTTATACAACGATGTCCGAATTGGGCGTCAGAAGCATCGATAAATATAACCAGAAGATGGCTAAACAGGAACAGGACCCCTTACCATACATTGTTGTGGTCATTGACGAACTTGCAGACCTTATGATGACCTCCACGAAAGAGGTGGAGGAATACATCGCACGACTTGCACAGATGGCGCGGGCATCGGGAATCCATTTGATTCTTGCCACACAGAGGCCGTCTGTTGACGTATTGACCGGTATCATAAAGGCGAACTTCCCTGCACGCATATCCTGCAAGGTCTTTTCAAAGGTGGACTCAAGGACTATCCTCGATATGAATGGTGCGGAGAGCCTCCTCGGGTATGGGGATATGTTGTTCCTAAGCCCGGGGATCAGCAGGCTCCAGAGACTTCACGGACCCTTTGTCTCTGAAGGTGAGATAAAGAGGATTGTGGAATTCCTGAAGGGTCAGGGAACACCGGCATATCAGACGGAAATTCTTGAAGAACGTGATGATGAATCGAATGGCGAAGAAGAAATGGACGACGAAAAATACAGGGAGGCAGTCGAGTTTGTCATTGATAAAGGTGAAGCCTCCATAAGCATGGTGCAGAGAAGGTTCAGGGTAGGGTACAACAGGGCTGCCCGGATTGTCGAGAGGATGGAGCGGGAAGGCGTTGTGGGGCCATCGGACGGGGTAAAGCCGCGCGAGGTTTTACGGAAATGAAGAATGAAGAATTAAGAGTTAAGAGTTCGGAGAAAAAATTTTAAATGATGAACGAAGATTAAATGATGAACGAAGAATTGTTGAAAGACAGAAGAGGGTTCAGGGGTTCAAGGGGTCAAAGGAATGCTGGATAAAAACCGAAACGGCGAAACGGCGAAACGGCGAAACGGCGCTAACAGATGCAGATTGTATAACCGTGGAAAAACCGTATTTTTTTTCATGAAATGCATCTTTTTCGTGATCTTATTTTCTGCTCTCAGCTCTCAGCTCTCAGCTCTCAGCGCCGAAAATTCTCCTTTCGATTCACTCAAAAAGGCCTACTCCCAGATAAACACCATGGAGGCGCGTTTTCATCAGACAATATTCATTTCAAGCCTAAAGAAGGAAAGGGAGTTTGACGGCGAGTTCTACTATAAAAGACAGAGAGGCTTTCTTTGGCGTTACAAAACACCGAAGGTCAAATATTTCCTCTATGATGGACGGTTCATATGGCAGGGAGAAGAAGAGAAGTCATTTATAATCAAAGACAGGGTGAACAAGGAAAAGACAAGCGGCACCTTTCTCGATTTGATTGAAGATATTGCAAAACTTGACGATATCTTTACCCTCAAAGAACACAGCAGGGCAGGTGACCTCGAAATCCTGGAGCTTCTGCCCAAAAAGGACACCACGGTAAAATCAGCAAGGGTATGGATTGACAATCAAAACCTGGTTAAAAAAATCCAAATCCATGAATTTACCGGCAACATAAACACTATTGAATTTTCCTCCATCAAACCCAACCGCTCCATAGACGATTCAAGATTTACCTTCAAACCCGAATCGGGGAAGGAAATAATAGAGAGGTAAAGGGGAAAGGTTATAAAAAGATGGCGCTGCACAAGGATGAGGCGATAGTGCTCTTTAAAAGGGCATACGGGGAATCGGATAAGATCATCAGGCTGTTTACTCTAAAATCGGGTAAAATTGCTGCTATTGCCAAGGGGGGAAGCAAAAGCCAGAAGCGATTCATGAATACCCTCGAACCATTCAACCATATCAATGTCGAGTATTTCGAGAAACAGGAGAAGGGTATGGTGCGGTTGGAGAACGCCGATATTGTGGAGACGAATTGCGGAATAGAAACAAGCCTGAAAAAGGCGTGTACAGCAGGTTTTTTTACTGAACTGGTTGACAGGCTGACAAAGGAGAGGGAAAGGCACGATGAGCTTTTTCAAATCCTCAAAGAGGTCCTGCAGCAGGTAAAACGAACCGAGTTAACCTACATGGAAATTCTCTACTACCACCTTAAAATACTGGAAACTCTCGGATTTATGCCCAATTTCACCGACTGTGTGTATTGTGGTAATAAGATGGACGAGGAAGACAAGGTATATTTTTCCAGCCAGAGAGGCGGCATCCTCTGTGCTTCATGTTCGTCTTCGCTGCCACATAAAACTTACCAGGCAGGGGTTATTGAAAAAGTTTTGTCTTTCCGCAAGCAGGGAAGAGAAATAGAAGACCCAAAAACCTATAGGTTTTTCGAGCGTGAGGTTCAGGACATCATGGAAGGTTTCATGTCCTACCACCTCGATGTAGAGTTCAAGTCGTACAGACTGCTAAAAAATTTCGTTCTCAAGTAAGGCGGGTTTATGAAAAAACCAGTTCTCCTTTTTGTATTGATATGTATCGTGTATGTCAATATTGCCGCTGCACAGCATCCAACCATTGAACCCCGTTTGACAGGCAGGAAGCTGATTGTCGGTGTCACGGATGATCCTCCCTATACAATGAAGAACGAAGAAGGGAAATGGACCGGCCTGAATGTTGATATCCTGACCAATGTTGCGCGCGAACTCAGGTTTGATTACGAACTCAAAGAAATGACGCTTAAAGAAATAACCACAGCCCTCTATGGAGGCAAGATCGATCTGACGATTGTCGGGTTATTTGTCACCGTTGAGCGTGAAAAACTCTTTGATTTTACGGTGCCCATAGGCAGTTCCCGCATGGCAGTGATCACGCTTCCCCATGCTATTGATCATCCATTGTGGTCGGCGATCCGTGTCTTCTTCTCCTGGGGGATTATGAAGGCTATCGTAATACTGCTGTTTGTCCTTGTCGTTATCGGTTTTTTATTCTGGCTTGTTGAACGTAAAAACAATCCGGAACATTTCGGTGGTGGTTTTTTGAAAGGTGTCTGCGCAGGGATTTACTGGGTAGGGGCGACAATGGCTTCCGGTGTGTGTCTGGGTATCAATATAAAATCCCTGTCCGGGAGAATACTCGCCCTCTTATGGATGTTTGTATGCGCTGTTATCATAAGCGCCTTTATTGCTTCGCTTGCTTCTTCGCTGACCCTGGATGAACTTACATCTTCGGTGGTTGATACACATAGCCTTCGAAAACTGAAATTAGGTGCAATAACAGGAGGTACTTCGGCGAGTCTTATACAAAAAATGGGGGGGAAATGCACGCTTTTTGATAATGAAAAAGATGTGATAAAGGCCATATTAGACAAAAAAATTGATGGGTTTATGTTTGACGAGATAACATTGCACTATATTATAGACAGAGACTATCCGGGTAAATTTTCCATATATCCGACAAATTTAAAGAGATTTCACTTTGCCTTTGGCATGCCGACAGGCAGTCCGTTGCGCAAACCTATCAACTCAGCTATTTTAAATGTTACCAATGATCCTGTGTGGGAGGTCCTTCTCGACAGGTATGGGTTTAAAGAAAACTTTGAGAAAAAGCCCACATCGTCGAAAAAGCGGAGAAACTGACAAAGGCCGTCTACTAAGGGTATAGCACGAAAATTAATGGCAAAGGGCATGGATTTTATGTTATACCAAAACGGGAGATAATGACATGTATTTTCAAGACCTTATATTTGAACTACAGAGATTCTGGGCTGCAAAAGGATGCATAGTACAGCAGCCTTATGATATGGAAGTAGGCGCAGGTACGTTTCATCCTGCTACGTTTTTGAGGTCTCTTGGTCCTGAGCCATGGAATACTGCATATGTCCAGCCTTCAAGAAGACCGACAGACGGACGGTACGGCGAGAATCCAAACCGCCTTCAGCATTATTATCAGTTTCAGGTAATTATGAAGCCTTCACCCAGAGATATTCAGGAAATCTATATTGACAGTCTGAGAAGTTTTGGCATCGACACATCGGATCATGATATCAGGTTTGTTGAGGACGATTGGGAGTCTCCAACACTCGGGGCATGGGGTCTCGGTTGGGAGGTATGGCTCGATGGTATGGAAATCACCCAGTTTACCTATTTTCAGCAGGTTGGCGGGATAAATCTTTCACCGATTACCGTTGAGATTACTTACGGTATCGAAAGAATAGCCATGTATCTCCAGGATATTGATAATGTTTACAACATAAAATGGAACAAGGATGTTCTCTATGGAGATGTTTTTCTCGAACCCGAAAGGGAATTTTCCAC
>JAPLKD010000001.1 GCA_026388245.1 Pseudomonadota bacterium
CAGTATGAATATTCCCGCTGAATAACAATATTTAATGCTATACGGTGATCCGAATAACGTTATGATTTTAGGATTATCGTTACTCATTAATAATTTGTAATGGCACTCATATCCTATAAATATCATGCAGTTTCATTTTCATTAGTTTGTTATAAGAACGTCATTGTCCTGTTAGCTAAAAGTTAAAAGTGGACTGTCCTAAAAGTTAAAAGTGGACTCCTTTCATATCGGTGCTTTTTACATGGTACACATCGGTAAGGGTGTCTTTGTACCAGATACGGATTTCATAGACGCTGGCCAGATCATCCGGGGTAATTCGCAATTCTACTGCTTCGTGAAGTGGGGTACTATGAACTCGCAGTATAAGATTATTCAGAGAAATTGTTCGATATGAATTCACAACCCTTTTCAGCCTGAAACAGAAGACGTCTTTCACGGATTGAAACGGGTAAGGTAGGGCAAAATCACGAAGAAGGGATTGCTTTTCTCTAAGTGCCTTCTCGTAGCGAATGATCGGGATTTCTCCGGTAGTGCTGTGAAGTTGGTGTTCATTATAGCGTTTTACCTCTTGCCCTAATACCTGTTGTGCCTCATCAATTCCGGTAATCCCTTCTCTCGCACAGGTCCGTACAAGCCTGTCCTGAAGCCATCGGTATGGTCTCTCGATCTTTCCTTTTGCCTGGGGTGAGAGTGCATACGTTACCTGAACACGGAGATCTCGGAGAACCTGCCTCCACTGAGTATCAACATCGTCGGTCAAGAGATGATGTTTTCTCCACATGCTGTCCCTCCCCTGGACGAAGCGAAAGATGGAGTGATTATCGACGTAATATGAGAATGGTATTCCACAGGTAAGGCATACCTGTTGAAACGCCAGGATATGGAACCATGACGTTTCTTGTTTTATCAAACAGGCATAGAGAATCATTCTGCTGTAATCATCAAGGGTGGTAATCAGGTACCATTTTTCCTGGGCATAGGGGGCAAAGAGGTGGTATGACGAGTCGTGCTGAAGTAATTCTCCCACATAGTGTGTCAGCACTTCTCGTTCGTGCGTTTTTCGCTCTCGCTTCGGGAGAAAAAATTCATGTTTCTTTGCCACGGCAATTATCGTAGGGAGCGACACCTTCTGACCATGTTTATCAACAAGGAGTTGCCGGACATAGCTGTAATTGTACGTTTTCAATGGAATCATGGGGTTTATGATCATCCCTTTTTCCTGTTGCAATTCCATAATAACATTCTCATGGAGAGGTTCCTCTATCCGGTTGTTGGATGTTGTCCGCTTATAATCAAGCGAAAACCCTTCAGGATCTTTCTTGTATTCCTGGAGTATTTGAAAGAATCGGCTTCTCTTAATACCAAACAATGCCAAGACATGGTCTCTCCCGATCTCCTTGTCTACATACCTCTGAAAATTTTTTTCACTTCTTCTGTTGTAAACTTCTTGTGCATCTGCTCAGTCATTGGAGTCCTCCATCTGTGTATTTTTCTTCCTTACCATGACATACCTCGTTCTGAAGGAAGGAGTCCACTTTTAACTTTTAAATCTATCAAAACCAGTCCACTTTTATCTTTAAGATGACAAAGTGAAAAAAATAACTTGACAAAATGGCCTATTGTGCCGATAATACTTTCAAATGGCAAACGGGTTAAAAAACAAAACTCAACAGTTACTTGCTTATATAATAAAAAACCGTTCCAATACTTCTATCACTGAATTGATAAAACTTTCCTATATAATAGATTTGGTTTCCATTGGGAAAAGACATGATAGAATTTTTGATTTTAAATACATTCGATACAATTATGGCCCATTTGATAAAAAATTATATGATTACATAAAACATTTTGTAGACAATAAAATTATTCTT
>JAPLKD010000097.1 GCA_026388245.1 Pseudomonadota bacterium
GGTATTTTTGGAACAAATCCAAACGGGAGGATCACCGTTGACCATGCTGTCCTCTTTGAAATCGGTTGACGAATACACATTTACCCACGTAGTGAATGTCGGCATCCTGACTATGTCATTGGCCGAATCCCTTGGTTTTAGAGGTTCTCAGCTAAAAGATATTGGGACTGCAGCGCTTCTGCACGATATCGGAAAAATTCAAATACCTGAAGAAATTTTACAAAAAAAAGGTGAGCTTGATTCGAGTGAACGAAAAATCATGGAGAGTCATTCCATGGATGGCGCCAGGCAACTTATGAAAATCAAAGGTCTTCCCAGGCTGGCTTTAATCGTGGCTCTGGAACATCACATAAAGTATGATGGCGGCGGCTATCCGCACGTTAAGGAGAAATGGCAAACAAATATTGTCAGTCAAATAGTCTCTATTGCAGATGTATTTGATGCCCTTCGGACAAAACGCCCCTATCGAGAAGCGATGCCACCTGACGATGTTGAAAGAATACTTCGTCAGGAAAGCGGTGTATCTTTCAACCCTTTTTTGCTTGAGCGCTTCCTTGAAGGGATAAAAAATAAAGACCTGCAACCAGAACATGTATAGTCCTACAACGATAGTGAATCAAGTGAAAACTAAACTTTTTGATATCCATATAGTATGGTTTTAAGGTTCTCCAATCTTACCGACACAAGACAGAGGGAGAAGATCAATCCCAAAGATACACAGATAAGAGATATCATGGATGAGGTGGATTCAGAAGGAACTTGAACCGTTGTTTGATGGTTTCTTCCGCCCCTTACAAAGAGGAAAGGTATACCCATATTTCTACCCTTCATTTGTTGTAACCCCCTGCAACCTCATCACCCCGGAAAAGTAACACAGTAATAAGCTCAAAATAACCTGGATGACAGCGAAAGAACGGACAATCAAGGCTTATTATACCCAGAGAAACAGTTCACCGAGAATTGCTGCTCTTGTGCTTGAATAATAACGGAACGCTATGTTATAAAGAATACCCATGAAAACATTACGAATTGCACTGGCACAGATTAACCCGACAGTTGGCGACCTGAAAGGTAATTCAGAAAAAATAATCGAATATATTGAAAAAGCCAGGGCGAATGATGCCGATATCGTGATGTTTCCTGAACTTGCAGTAACCGGTTATCCGCCTGAAGACCTCCTGCTCGACAAGGGTTTTTTGAAAAACACCATGTCTCATCTCGATAACATTATTTCACACACAAAGGATATCGTTGCCATTGTTGGCTTCGCTGATTCAATGAATAAAAAGGTCTACAACGCGGCAGGTATTATTGCAAACAGAACATTGATAGATACTTACCGTAAAATAAATCTCACAAAATCCAACGTTTTTGATGACTCAAAATATTTTAAACGCGGCAGGAATTATCCTTTGTACGATTTGGACGGCATTGGATTCTGTCCGGTTTTTCTTAATGATTTAAAGCATCTCGACAATACCGGCAATCTAAAACGTAATACCTCTTCGTCAATCATCCTGTGCATGGATGCATCCTGCTATTATACAGGAAAACCAGCCGAAACAGAAAAGGCGGTCTCAATGATAGCATCGAGGAACGGGAAATACATCGCCTGCCTTAACATGACAGGAGGACAGGACGAATGGGTTTTTGAAGGCAACAGCTTTGTAGCAGACACAACCGGAAAAATCATAGCAAAAAGTCCTGCCTTTGAAGAAGACCTGCTATTGGCCGACATCAGACTGAAGAAAAATATCCCGTCACCTGACTATAAAATGAAAAGCATAAGCATACCCTCCAAACTTAAGGGGAAGAGATTACCAGTTCAAACCAAAATCGTGAACACCCTGGAACCCGTCGAAGAGGTCTACAGGGCACTTGTCCTGGGAACAAGAGATTACGTGAGGAAAAACGGTTTTAAAAAGGTTGTACTTGGTCTGAGCGGAGGTATTGACTCCGCACTCGTCGCTGTCATTGCAAAGGATGCCCTTGGCGAAGAAAACGTTGCAGGCATATCAATGCCCACGCGCTATACTTCTGAGGAAAGCAAAATTGATGCACTCGAAATCGTAAAGAATCTCAATATACAGTGCATCGAGGTACCCATTGATACACTTTATGACTCCTACCTGAACTTGTGGATATCAGTTTTCAATAACGAGCCCCCCTCACAGTTAACCCGGGAGAATATCCAGCCGCGCATCAGGGCTAATATCCTTATGGCATTTTCAAATAACTTCGGCTGGCTTGTGCTGGCCACCGGCAATAAATCAGAGGTTGGCTCCGGTTATTCCACGTTATACGGCGATACTGCAGGAGCTTTTGCCGTAATAAAGGACGTTCCAAAGACGCTTGTATATGAATTGGCACGATGGGTAAACAAAAGGGGTGGCACACAGATAATACCCGGGAGGATTCTCACAAAAGCCCCCACTGCGGAGCTGAAACACAACCAGAAGGATACCGATACACTCCCGCCCTATGAAGTTCTAGACCCCATCCTGGAAGCCTATATCGAAGATAATAAAACAATCGAAGAATTGACTGCTATGGGGAACGACCCTGCATTGGTAAATAAGATAATCGCCATGATTCAAAAAAACGAATACAAGAGAAGACAATCCCCGATAGGTATAAAAATTACAAAAAAATCATTTGGAAAAGACATGAGTTTTCCCATAACCAACCGCTACAGATATTAATTTCATACAAAATTATTCTTTTTTTGTATTGCAAATTCCTCTCAAATATTTAATCATAGAAAATTCATTAGCCTAAAATCCAGGAGGAAAAATGTCAGTAATATTGGAATCGTCCGAAAACGGTATATACACGATCACCCTTAACAGGCCGGATAAGAAAAACTCAATGAATTCGGAACTCCTCGTCCATCTTCATAAATCACTGCAAAAAGCTGATAATAGCGGCGCTCAAATAATAGTTATTCGAGGATCAGGAAAAGCCTTCTGTGCCGGCGGGGATCTTGTTGAATTTAAAGAAAGCGAA
This sequence comes from Pseudomonadota bacterium, assembly GCA_026388245.1. Classification (GTDB taxonomy): domain Bacteria; phylum Desulfobacterota; class Syntrophorhabdia; order Syntrophorhabdales; family Syntrophorhabdaceae; genus MWEV01. The sequence goes on from JAPLKD010000097.1 coordinate 3,007, forward strand.
GACCCGGGCACACGCATCGATACAATGGCCGGCGTGCTCCACGAAAGTATAAGGCTTATAAGGAACACAGGCGCTGTTGTAATTGCCGTACTGGAAGGCATAGCAGTAGGCGCAGGTATTGGACTTTCTCTGGCATGTGACCTGTCTGTTGCCACAAAAAATACCATAATGAACATGGGGTACAGGAGGATAGGTCTTACCCCGGATGGCGGCGGGAGCATATTGCTTTC
>JAPLKD010000227.1 GCA_026388245.1 Pseudomonadota bacterium
GTATCTTGCTGCACAGAAGTTGAAACTCCCAGCGATACCGGCGCTCATCCGTGATACGATCACACAGAAGGATGAGATTCTGGCCTATCAACTGACGGAGAACCTCCAGCGGGAGGACTTCAATCCCATGGATCAGGCCAAGGGGATATTGGCATATATTCAGGCGAAACATCCCAATAAGGGGTTTGATGTGAACGGGGTTATGAGTGAGTTGGTAAGTTACAACCGGAGACCGGAAGACCTGCCGCAGGAAATTGCTACAACAGTTGTAGCAACTGCTGAAATCGCCGGAAAGTCAATAACCACGCTGTATAACGGGCTTTCACTTTTAAAACTTCCTGATGAGATTCAAGCAGCAATTCGGGCAGGAACACTCCCTGTTTCGCAGGGATATCTCTTCGCTGCAAACCTTGAATGTCCAGACCGTGCGAAGATATTTCAGGCCATCATGAAGACACCCGTTACCAATGCCACCCTGAACAATCTGCTCACAGCATACAAGAAGGTCAAGCCAGTCCCAGGTGTTACAAAGCCCCTACCTATGAAGAAGCAGATTGAAAGCTTACGATCAGTAGAGTCACGCATTGAGATGGGCATCACAACATACACAAGGCCTGATCTTGTGATGCTTCTTGATGAACTGCATGTTTTCTGTGCTTTAGTGGAACTGCGGATACCGATTGCTCCTGAACCTCCGCTGGAGAAGAAAAAGCCGCCACAGGTGTGAAAAAGGCAGTGAATAGTAGATAGTAGATAGTGAATAGCTAAAAAGGCAGAAAATATGAAATGCCGTGAATGGTAAATAGTTTTTTGACTAACGACTATTCACTAATGACTATTCACTGAAGTAACAATGTTTTCTTGCTTCTTTCATAAACAGTGTTTATAAAATATGACTATGGCTATAAACCGAACAGGAAGAGAGGTTAATTGCTTTGGTTGATACAACACTGAATCAAACACCCCGCGGAAGCAGATTGCATATTGCGATTTTTGGCCGCCGTAACACCGGAAAATCGAGTCTGATTAATGCATTAACAAACCAGAATATTGCTATCGTATCGGATATCCCCGGCACAACCACAGACCCTGTATACAAATCGATGGAGATACTTCCCATTGGTCCTGTTGTACTCATCGATACAGCAGGGATAGACGATACAGGTCAACTGGGCGCTTTAAGGATGGAAAAGGCCTTTGCCGTCCTCGCAAAGACCGACCTGCTTCTGCTTGTTATTGATCCGGCAACAGGCGCCGGCACACATGAAAAGGATATTGTCAGTCGTGCAAAGAAAAACAAGGTGCCTGTCATAGGCGTGCTCAACAAAATTGACCTCTATCCACAGGCATCAGCACAGGAACTCAGCACCCGGTTAAATGTGCCCGTAATCCCTGTAAGCGCCTTAACCCGCCGGGGCATCCATGAGCTTATAATTGCCATGATAAAGTCTGCGCCAAAAGACTGGATGTCCCCTACTATATTGGGGGATTTGATTTCACCGGGGGATACAGTTGTGCTTGTAACGCCTATAGACCTCGCTGCGCCGAAGGGGAGACTGATCCTCCCGCAGGTACAGACAATACGGGATATACTGGACAATGATGCCATGGCCCTGGTAGTAAAAGAAAGGGAATTAAAAGCAGCTCTTGCAAATTTAAAGAGCAAACCCCGCCTTGTTGTTACCGATTCGCAGGCCTTTCTGAAGGTCGCAGCAGATACACCGAAAGATGTGCTTATGACATCCTTTTCGATCCTCTTCGCCCGCTACAAAGGTAATCTCACCACCCTTGTGGAAGGTGCAAAGGCTATTGAAAATCTGGTACCCGGCGATAAGGTGCTTGTTGCAGAGGCATGTACACACCACAGGGTTGAAGATGACATAGGGACCGTGAAAATCCCCAGGTGGCTCCGGCAGATTGTGGGCGGACCGCTCGATTTTACGTGGGTCAGCGGCCTTGAACTCCCTCCCGGTCTGAACGATTACAAACTGATTATTCACTGCGGGGCGTGTATGATAAACCGTAAAGAAATGCTCCACCGTCTCGTAACCGCCCAGCAGGCAGATGTGCCAATCGTTAATTATGGCGTCCTTATCGCATACGTGCTTGGCAT
>JAPLKD010000005.1 GCA_026388245.1 Pseudomonadota bacterium
AGAGAGTAATGAATCTGTCGTTCGCCATTCGCACTTCAGCATTCTCCATTCCGATATTACCCTCTTTATTACCCTCTTTTAAGGGTAGTATCTCTTTTCCGCCACCGTGCACCCGGACCGCGACCCAGACATTGAATGTGACCGTTCTTTTGCATCTCCCGCAGAATCTTCCGAATCATATCTCTGCTCACACCCGGGCAGGAATGCTCTATGTCGGAGAGGGTGAACTCGCCCGAAGTCTTCTTTATCAAAACCTCCACAAGCTCCGTCTTCGCACCCCTCGGGCTCTGAATCTGTCCCACACGCTCAGCCAATTCCCGATAAGCGCTCTTCAAGATGTAAAAAGCAAAGTTCACATAGGGCCATGGGTCGTGTTTGCCCTCATGCCAGCTCCGGGAGCTTTGTTCCAACGTTTCGTAATAGCGTTCATTGTTCTCTTCGATCAATCTTTCAATGCTTATGTAGCGACCCACCTCATATCCCAGATGGTAGCACTGGAGGAGTAATAGAAGCCTTGAAACACGGCCGTTTCCATCCCTGAACGGATGAATGCAGAGAAAATCCAGATTGAAAGCGGCCAGGGCGATAAGAGGACGGACCCACCCCTCGTCCAGGCATCGATGCCACATTTCAATCAGGAGCCGCACAGACTCAGGCGTCTGCGCTGCAGGGACTGTCCTGAACCTGACCCGTTCCCTGCCGTCAGCATATTTCTCTATTATGTCGCCATCTTTTTCTTTATACTTGCCTGCATCCCATATTTCACCACGACACATGGCGTGAAGCCTCGATATTGTTTCTTCAGAGATTGGCAGGTTTATTCCCTCCTGATGAATGAGACTCAGGGCATCGCGATACCCTCGTACCTCCTCTTCATCCCGGCCCTTAAGTAGAGGTTTGCCGAACATCACCGTTCCCACGCGTTTTTGGTCAATATTCACCCCCTCAATCCGGTTCGAGGAAACCGCACTTTCAATGAATGCATTCTCTCGAAGCACTTTTAACTTCTGAGGCGACTGATGGGTGAAAAGTTCCTGTTTCCCCCGAGCTTCTGAGAGATCAGCAAGATACCATGCGGCGGCGGCCGGGATAGTCTCGGGTCTAAGGGCTAATCGTTGGAATGTCATCATGTCTCGTATTCTCCATAAGTCTCTTTTTTTTCCGCACCTCTATCGGTTTGACTAAAGCGTTGACGGAAAGATAATAGTGCGACACCTTCAGACGATGGTGACATTGCCTAACTTCTAAATCCATCCATTCCCCCTATTAGTGCAGCTCATGGCTCATGGAATCCTGAACGTTGAATCTTGAACTTTGAACGTTGAACGGTTTTTGTCCTCCCCTTCTCCTTATTGCTGTATACAGAATGTTAACCCTTTGATTCTATAAATACAAATAGTTTTTGTGGAATAAAATTTTAACGGAGATTTTTGTGCTAATAAATGAACGAAAGAAAAAAAATAGTAGAACTGTAAAAATGCGGAAATTTGTATTGGACGTAAACCATTGAATATGCTATATAAAAAACTTCACGCCGACGTAGCTCAGAGGTAGAGCAGCTCACTCGTAATGAGCAGGTCCGGGGTTCAATTCCCCGCGTCGGCTTTTAATTTCAAATGAATTGCACTGGAACTGTCACTCAAATAGTTCTCTATTACAAAAGTTTTTATAGCAATTATAGCGGAGAGCTATCAATGTACAAGGAGATTAAAATGCGTCCCCACGGAGATTCGAACTCCGGTTGCCGGCGTGAAAGGCCAGTGTCCTAGGCCTCTAGACGATGGGGACATTATGGGCCGTGCAAGACTTGAACTTGCGACTCTCTGCTTAAAAGGCAGATACTCTACCAACCTGAGTTAACGGCCCGTGAGCCTATTAAGATATGAAAATTTTCGGGTATTGTCAAGTCTAATGAGGTCGATCACGCAACAATTAAAACTAAGACAAAAAAAGACAGTCCAGGAAAGCCCATTATAACGCCCTCTAAAAGGTGTCAAAAATGTATACATTGTAACTACACAATAACGCTGAACTTCTTTATTATACTTTTCCATTCGCCCCCCATGAACCCGGAATGAATCAATTGAAAATACCATTGTTTCTATTAGGTTTTTTGACTGCTTAACATAGAGTCATAATAATATAACCCTTATAATACCAATAATATGGGAATGGATGTCTACAACTTTTTAACAAGTTTTTCACAAAACATGTTGAAAATATCACCAACCGCTTAATACCAAATTACAAATGAGGTTTAAGGCTCAGGTCAAGATTAAGAAATGTATGCAAACAGGTATAAAGGGGGGTGAAGGTTTTTAACGGGGCGAAAAGCCTGTAAAACCAGCTTTCGTGCCAACCTTCAGATTACAACGATCTGCTGTTCCTCCATTGATTTCAAGGACATATTTGGCCGGGACTTTTGAAGCAATAGTGGTTTCGTCATGTGGTTTTGCAAAACGGTAAATGTCGGCAACCATAAATCTTGAATCTATAAAAACCATATCGAGGGAGATAAAAGTGTTCCTCATCCAGAAAAACCTTATTTCATCATTGTTGAATATAAAAAGCATCCCGGTATTTTGACCGAGTGACTTTTTGAACATGAGCCCCTTCTCGTGCTCCTGAGGTGTCGACGCAAGCTCAACCTTAAAACTGCATAGTTTCTTCTCATCATCTCCATAAAAAGTTACAACTTTGTCTTTCGCATATACATGATATGGATAAAAATATCCAAAGAGTGCAATGAAAAATATGGGTATTAAGAAAAAACGAATGCGATCAGCCATTTTTTCTGTATTTATGCCGCAAAAATTCAATAACACCGGGCAAAATTGAAATAATAACGATTGCAAGGATAACAAGGGGAAAGTTCTTTTTCACAAAGGTCAAATTGCCAAAATAATAACCGGCAAACATACAAATCGCTATCCAGGCAACACCGCCTATTACGTTATAACTGATAAACTTCCAGTAGGTCATGCTTCCAATCCCGGCAACAAAAGGGGCAAAGGTTCTGATGATAGGCATAAAACGTGCGATAACAATTGTTTTTCCGCCATATTTTTCATAAAACTGATGTGTACGTTCGAGGTGTTCTTTGTTGAGAAAACGTATCTTTTCTTTTTGAAAAATCTTTGGCCCCACAAAACTCCCGATCCAGTAATTAACGGTATCGCCTGCTATGGCAGCTAATGAAAGGAGCACAAACAGCCAGGCAATATCTAAAGACCCTAATGCAGCGAATGTGCCTGCTGCAAACAACAATGAGTCCCCTGGAAGAATCGGTGTTACCACAAGACCTGTTTCACAGAAAATGATGAGAAAAAGAATAAGGTAGGTCCAGAGTCCATAATTTTTGATAATGGCCCCGAGATGTACGTCTATATGCATGATAAAATCAATAATATATTTAATCCATTCCATTCAAGATCCTCTGAGATATTTTTTCGCTGTATAGTACACTGATATAAACAAAGAGTCAACGGTTGAAACCCTGCCCTGCCTTGACAAAATGTGTAAATGTGTATAATTTAATACTAAATTCATCCGGGGGTTTAAATGAATCAAGCAAAAACATTTTTCCTGATGGTTTTCTTAACAATTATTTTTGTTGCCCTGGGAAGCATGATCGGTGGTCAGACAGGCGCTTATATTGCCTTTATGATAGCCCTGATAATGAATTTTGTAAGCTATTGGTTCTGTGACAAGATCGTCCTTGCTATGTACAGTGCAAAACCTGTCTCAGAGAAAGAAGCACCACAACTTTACAGTATCGTCTATAATCTTTCTCAGAAGGCATCCATTCCAATGCCGAGGATTTACGTAATAGAAAATGAGAGTCCGAATGCTTTCGCAACAGGGAGAAATCCATCGAATGGCGTGGTTGCCGTAACAACCGGGATTTTACGTATATTAAACAGGGATGAACTTGAAGGCGTGATCGCCCATGAAATGTCCCACATAAAACACAGGGATATTCTCATCCAGACTGTTGCAGCTACGCTTGCCGGGGCTATTACCATGATTGCCAATTGGGCAAGATTTGCAGCTCTCTTTGGCGGAGGCAGCAGCGATGACGAAGATGGCAGAGGTAATATCTTTAGTGTCATTATCTTCTCTATTTTTGCCGCTTTCGCAGCAATGCTCATACAACTCGCTATTTCCCGGTCCAGGGAATATCTTGCAGATGAAGGGGGAGCAAGGCTTTCGGGAAATCCTTTGTACTTATCGGGTGCATTAAAAAAATTAAGCGCTGGAATTGCACTCACTCCCATGAACAATGCAAATCCTTCAACTGCACCGCTCTTCATCGTGAATCCATTTGCTGCAAAAGGGGTTCTTGCCCTTTTCAGCACCCACCCTCCAATGGAAGAAAGGATAAAAAGATTGGAGGAGATGGCTTATAGAAGATAATTTCGGATCCACCCTAAGGTCGCTGACAATCCAGATAATTAAGAAGGTCGAAGAGGGCTACTTTCTCGATGAAGTCATCAATAGCTTTTTTTCACGTTATACCCTTTCTGATGCTCAAAAATCATTAATTTACGAGATATCTTCCGGTGTAATACGCTGGAAGGGTTTCCTCAATTGGGTAGTGTCCCGGCTTGTCAAAAAAAATGTGAAACAGGAGATCAGGTATCTTCTCTGGGCAAGCGTCTACCAGATTTCTTTTATGAAAAAAGGAGACTATCACATCGTCAACGAAACTGTCGACTATGCCAAGAAGGAATATGGCACTTACGTGGCTGGTTTTATCAACGCCGTCTTACGAAAATTCATCCGTGAATCAGATGAATTTTCGAAAATGCGAGATTCGAGATGCGAGATTCGAGATTTGCCTTTAGCATATTCTTTCCCCGAATGGCTCACAAAAAGATGGCTTGAACGATACGGAAAGGAAAATGCAGTAAGGCTTTTCGAGTTCCTGAATAAAACGCCTGAATTCTCCATAAGGGTAGACATCAACCGGATGAGCAGGGATGAAGCGGCAGAAGAACTTGAAGCTAAAGGTATCAGAACAAGAAAAGGGCCTTATTCGGAATATGCCCTCTATGTAGACAGGCTCATGCCGGTGTTTAAAACAACCCTTTTTAAAAAAGGTTTGATCCGCATTCAGGACGAGGCATCCCAGCTTGTGGGTCTGTCAATTCAGCCGGAAAAAGGAGATATAATTTTAGACGCATGTGCAGGATTAGGCACAAAAACCCTGCACATACAGGAACGCTCACACGACGCCTTTGTTTTTGCTATGGATAACGAATTCAAAAGGCTGCAATCTATAAGTAGAGACACTGATCGCCTGCTGGGAGATGCACTCCACAACCCTTTTAAAAAAGAAAGTATTGACATTGTTCTCATTGATGCCCCATGTTCGTCACTTGGTATTATAAGAAAACATCCCGAAATAAAATGGCGCAGGCATGAGAAAGATATTATTGATTTCGGAAATTATCAGCTCGAATTACTCGACTCACTATGGGATAATCTGAAAACCAATGGACATATGGTATATAGCGTCTGTTCATTTGAGCCGGAAGAGACCCTTCAGGTAATAGAAAGATTTAAAAACAAAAGAGCATTTGTGCTTGAAAATCCACTCCCTTTTCTGTTTAATAAAGAATATTTTTTATCTCTTCCTTATGAAACAGAGATGGATGGATTTTTCATCGCAAGATTAAAAAAGATATGAGCTGGTTTAAGGCCTTTTTATATATAGCGATATTCGTATTTGTCTTTTCCTTTTCTACGTATCTCACCATTAATATCTTACTGAAAAGGCAGATCAATGTAATATGCCCGGATATCAGGGGAAAAACCGTTGAAGATGCAAAGCGCTTAGTGGAAAACAAAGGGTTATCATTGAGCATATCGAGGTACGAAAGGCGGAATGATGTTCCATATAATCATATTACGGTTCAGAGACCTGAAGCAAACATCTCCACCCGGCTGGGCAGGACAGTCATGGTTATTGTCTCAGAAGGGCCTGAGCTTATACCGCTCCCGATCCTTGAAGGCAGATCCCTTGCAGACGCCGAGGGCATTTTGAAGGAAAAGAATATTGAAATAGAAAAGACAATACGTGTCCCCCATCCAAAAGCAGGAAAGGTTATCGCACAGATACCCAAAGGCGGAGAGGGTGTCATTAAGGGGAAAGGTGTCATTCTCTTCGTTGGAGTCGAAGAGGGTCAGTATTTTTTAATGCCTGACTTTAGAGATATGACACCCCGTGATTTAGCTGAAGAAATGACGAGTAAAAATATAAAACACAAGGTTAATTATGTATTAGAGGAACAGAATTCAACAAAAACGACCATAACAACATCGGTACCCCCAAAAATGATATTCAAAAATGATGGTGAAATAGAAATAAAGGTCTTATCCGGAGGATAAAATGAACAAAACAAAAATAGCCCCTTCAATTCTGTCATGTAACTTTTTAACACTTGAGAAAGAGATTAAGGCTGTAGAAAAGGCAGGAGCAGATCTCATACATATAGACGTTATGGATGGGCACTTCGTTCCAAATATCACCATCGGTCCTCTTTTTGTTGAACATATAAGAAGAATTACTTCAAAACCCCTTGATGTCCATCTTATGATTGAGAACCCTGCCATGTTCGTTGAAGATTTTATCAAAGCAGGGGCCGATATTGTGACTGTTCATGTGGAGACAGATAACCATATCCTGAAAACCATAGATGTAATAAAATCGAGCGGTAAAAAGGCGGGAATAACACTAAACCCTGCCACTCCACTCAACAGCATCGAATATGCGATAAAGGAGGCTGACCTGCTTTTAATCATGACAGTAAACCCTGGTTTTGGCGGCCAGTCATATATTCCCGCGATGAATGAAAAGATCAGAAAGGCAAAAAGGATGATAGAAGAAACGGGTAGACATGTTGACCTTCAGGTAGATGGCGGAATTAAAGCTTCCAATGCAAAGAAGGTTGTAGATGCAGGTGCAGATATACTGGTTATGGGTACGGAAATTTTTCATAGTAAGGACTACATAAAAAAAATTAAGGAAATAAGAAACATTCTGGGGGAATAAAACTGATTCTCGAAAAGCAAAAAACTTATAAAAAGGTATTCGATATTGCCTGTAAAGAACTGTTAAACTCAGATTATGAAGAAAAATTCATAAACTCCGGACTAACGTACAGAAACAATCAAAAAGCATATACTGTTTCGGTACCGTTTTTCGATGAGATTATAAACATCAATATCCCGGACTTCTCATTCAGGAGTTCAAAGAATACCAATATTACACTTGTGACAAGGATCATAATCCTTCACTATATGAACACCTCATCCGGCGAACCCCTGAGTGGCGAAAAGATTACCTATGAAGACATACCGGGGTTGAGGGGCTATCAGCCTGTTTTTGAGAAAAGGGCTGCAAAACCACTTTTGTCCGCCTTTGGGTTAGATAGACATGCCTTTCTTGAAGCGGGCCTGGGACTTGGCGGAACAGAAGAGGATTACGGTGATACATCCTTCACCCTTTATGTATTTCCGAAAGTTCCCATTACCTTTATTTTGTGGGAAGGAGATGAAGAGTTCGTCCCTGCTTTAAAAATGCTTTTTGATTCCTCAATCCCCCATTACCTGCCCCTTGAGGATATCACGGTCATCACAAAACTGGCATCAACAAGGATTATAAAAGAGGCAAGAATCAAGTTCTCAGCATTGGCTTACTGCCTGTTGTACATGCTCATCGCTTTTTCTTTTCCTTCATAGATAAATACATGGAGTGCTTCTGCTGCACTATCGAGGGATTCATGAAGTGTCTCTGCATCCTCTTTCTGAAATCTTGAAAGAACATAATCTTCAGGGGTCATAGAGGGATTCCTGCCGATACCCATTTTAACCCTGTGAAACAGATTGGACTGAAGTGCGCCGATAACCGACCCTACCCCCTTATGCCCGCCGTGGCCTCCATTCCACCTTATTTTGATACGCCCGAAATCCATATCAAGATCGTCATGGATGAGGATAAAATTCTCCAGTGGTATATTCATATTCCTGATAAGGGAAGATACAGGACTACCCGAAAGGTTCATATATGTATCGGGTTTTGCAAGAAGAATATTATCCCGGGCACCCGTCTTACATCCATATCTCTTTTTTGTCAGGGGAATATTGAATTTTTCCGAATACCTGTCTATAACAAGATAGCCGATATTATGTCTTGTGTACGAATATTCAAAACCCTTGTTCCCGAGACCGCATAATATAAACAAAAATGCCTTTATTCCTCCTTCTTTTCAACCTCTACCGCTTCTGCTATGACAGCCTTTTCCTCACCACCTGATGGCGGAATTATGGTAACAATTGCAACATCCAGATGCTCAAGAATTTTTACACCGGGTATTGAAATTTCATTTGCATGGATGGAGTCACCTATATCAAGATTCGTCACATCTAAATCAATTTTTTCCGGTATCATCGACGGGAGACATTCAACCATGATCGTTCGGAGGTGCAACTCTACGATACCGCTATTTTTCATCCCGATCGCTTCACCTGTAAGGTGTATCGGTATTTCCACCTCAATTTTCCTTTCCATTGATACCTGCAGAAAATCTATATGGAGAACCTCATCCTTCAGGATTCCTCTCTGTATATCTTTTATCATGACAGGTCTTTCTTCTACGCCACTGTCATTGCGCAATTCCATCTTCAAGATTGTATTTCTCTTGATGTTTTTGCGTAATCTTTCCCAGTCTTTCAGAGAAACAGTAATTCCTAATGATTCCAAACCCCTCCCGTACAAAACACAGGGGATTCCACCTTCCTTTCTTGTACTCTTTGCTTTAGATTTCCCTTTACCTTTTCTAATCTCTGCTTTAATTAAATTATCTTCCATTTACAACCTCCATTTAATTCAGTGGATAGTCGTTAGTGAACAGTCGTTAGCTAAATACTATTCACTATTCACCATTCACTGCGCTTATACAAATAACGAGCTTACAGACTCAGCCCTGTATATTCTTTTAATGGCTTCACCGAGTATGGGTGAAACATCGAGCACTTTTATTTTAGTGACCTTTTTTGCCTCTTCTGAAAGCGGTATCGTATTGGTGACAACAAGTTCCGTAAGTGACGAATTTGCAATTCTTTCTACGGCATTACCCGAAAGGACGGGATGTGTACAGCATGCATAAACAGCCCTGGCCCCATCCTGGATTATCGCTTCAGCCGCCTGAACTATTGTTCCACCGGTATCAATCATATCATCGAGGATGATGGCTACTTTATTTTCAACATTTCCAATGATGTGCATAACCTTCGAAACATTTGCCTTCTCTCTCCTCTTATCGATAATTGCCAAAGAAGAATTCATCCTTTTGCCAAGTTCTCTTGCCCTCTCAACACCGCCTGCATCGGGAGAGACAATAACAACCTCCCCCCCGATTTTGTTGAGATATTCAAGCTGCACCGGCAGTGCATAGAGATGATCAACGGGAATATCAAAAAAACCCTGAATTTGGCCGGCATGCAAATCCATGGCAAGAATCCTTGAAGCCCCTGCCATTGTAATGAGATTTGCCACAAGCCTTGCCGATATGGATGTCCTCGGCACAACTTTTCTGTCCTGTCTTGCATACCCGTAGTAAGGAATTACCACGGTAATCCTTGCTGCAGATGCCCTTTTCAATGCATCAAGCATAATGAGAACTTCCATGAGATTGTGGCTCACCGGTGGACAAGTGGGCTGAACCAGAAAGGTATCCATGCCCCTGACACTTTCTTCAATCTCTACCTGGATCTCGCCATCGCTGAATTTGCTAACCTTAGCTTTGCCCAGTTCAATCTTTAAAAATTTACATATCTTTTCTGTAAGCTCCCTGTTTGCATTACCAGTAAATATTCTGAGCTTATCCACTTATTGCCCCCTGTTATTTTCTGGGGCGGGAGGATTCGAACCTCCGAATACAGGCTCCAAAGGCCTGTGTCTTACCGCTTGACGACACCCCAAATAAAGTATTTTAATCCGTTTGTTTTCCAACTACTTGTTTTTCATACGCCTCTAAAACACTTGACTCAATTTTCTGTCTTGTGGGATTATCTAAAGGGTGGACCATATCCCTGTAAGAGCCATCCTTCATTTTTTTACTCGGCATCGCAACAAAAAGCTTGCTGTCACCATTTATCACCTTCAAATCTCTCACAATAAAACAACCATCCAATACTATAGACACGTATGCCTTTACTTTTTTGTCACTTACAGGGAAAATCTTAACTTCTGTTATATCCATTACGCCCCCTCCTGTGTACTAAATGCTATGTGCTATAAACACGCTCCCCATATCTTTCAAATGTAACAATCCCCTTTCTGCCCCCTCCTCATTTTCAAAAATACCAAAGACGGATGAGCCGCTGCCACTCATTAATGCACCAATTGCCCCGGCTTTGATAATTCTGTCTTTTATAGCTTTAATTGTTGGGCACATTGGAATTGCGACTGTCTCAAGATCATTCTCCAGCAAGCCTGCAATATCATGGACAGAATAAAACTGCTCTATCAATTTAATATCATTTTCTTTTTTTGTCAATACGATTTTTAAACCTTCATATACCGCTTTTGTGCTTAAAATCACATTTGGATAGACTATAAGATACCAGAGCGATGGCAATTTCACTGGAGATATTGCTTCGCCTGTCCCCCTCATTACACATGGCTTACAAAAGAGAAACAGGGGGACATCTGCTCCTATCTTCCTCCCGATATCAGTTAGTTCATCAAAACTTATTTTCAATTCCCACATCATAATAAGTTCTTTCAAAACGGTAGCAGCATTACTGCTTGGACCACCAAGCCCGCTGCCGATGGGGATATGTTTTTCAACAAATACTTTTACGCCTGAGTGAATATTGAATCTTTCCTTCAGCAGCATGGCTGCCCTGTAGATCGTATTTGCCTGACCTTCCGGCAAAACACCTCTATCGTCGTTTACTATGACAACGTCATCTTCCAATTCCTCAATTGATATAACATCATAAAGAGATATAATATCAACAATACTCACGATATTATGATACCCGTCAGGTCTTTTTGAGAGAACTTTCAGGAACAGGTTTACCTTGGCAGGAGATTTAATGTGTTTTTTCAATATGAAACCTGTTAATGCTCAATGCAGGGTTGGCAATAATATTGATTTTTGTCTCGTAGGTATTTTCAATATGTTCAATTGAGCTTTTTTCCTCCTCGTAAATGAAGCTTGCCACTTCAGGCGCTAAATAAAGGTTTACCTTTTTACCCCCTTCTTTCCTGCAAAAACTGAGGAGTTCTCTCAGGACTTCATAACACACAGTGTAACGGGATTTAATATAGCTGGCACCATCACAATTTGGACACATTTCTGTGAGCATATCTACAATATTATGTCTTGTTCTTTTCCGCGTTATCTGTACAAGCCCAATCTCGCTTATCGGGTATGCAAAGGTCTTTATCCTGTCTTTCTTCAAGGCATCGACAAGCGTCTGGAAGACCATCTCCCTTGATTCTTTCCGCTCCATATCTATAAAGTCGACAACAATAATACCACCGATGTTCCGTAAGCGTATCTGGTAGGCAATCTCTTTCACGGCTTCGAGGTTGGTCCTCAGTATCGTATCTTCAAGGTCTTTTCTGCCGAGATATCTTCCCGTGTTTACATCGATTACGGTCAATGCCTCTGTGTAATCAAATACGATATAACCTCCCGATTTCAGCCATATCTTCTTTTGTGTGAGTTTGGCAATATCAATCTCTATTCCGAAAGCCTCGAAGACAGGGTCTTTCTCATTAAAACAGACCGCTTCGCATCCTTCTTCGGGCAAATACTCTTTTAAGAATTCCTTTATCTTCAAAAAAACAGACTCGTCATCAACCACTATCCTTTTCAAGTTATGAGAATGAAGGTCCCTGATAACCCGTAAAATCATACCAAGGTCCTGATGCAGGATTGCAGGGGCCCTCACGTGTTTTGCCTTGTTCTGTATACTCTCCCATATTCTCTGGAGAAAACTGAGGTCGCTCGCCAGTTCTTCTTCAATTTTGCCCTCAGACGCTGTCCTCGCTATTAGACCAAATCCTCTGGGACACATTTCTTTCAATACGCTTGCAAGCCTTTTTCTCTCCTCTTCCTGCTCAATTCTTCTTGAAACACCTATGTGTTGTGTTGATGGCATGAGCACAAGGAGCCTGCCTGGCAAGGTAATTTTTGAGGTCACGCGTGTCCCTTTCTGCCCGATGGGTTCCCTTGAAACCTGGACAATGATCTCCTGGCCTTCCTCCAGAACTCCCTCAATCCTTTCATTGACCTCTACCGGTGGAACAAGGTCAGCATCTTCATATTCCTCATACATAGCCCTGTCCAACAGGATATCGCCAACATAAAGAAAAGCCGATTTTTCAAGACCAACATCAACAAAAGCAGCGTCCATTCCGGGAACTATCCTTACAACCTTGCCTTTATAAATGTTGCCTACCATATTCTTATCGTTCTTCCTCTCGATAAAAAACTCAACAGGAACACCATTCTCCAGAAAGGCCATTCTGACTTCGCTAAACGTTACATTAATTATCAGTTCAGATGCCATAGATTCTTCTATCCTCTACTTTCAAAATTCTTTGAAATATTCCTGATTGCCATAAACTCTTAATACCCTTTCCTTTCCATATGTAAAAGTGTTTTTTAACACTTGTTCGCCACTTTGTTATCTCTTCCATTTCTCTCTCATCTTCCGATATAAGAATATAAGAGTATTCTTTTACCATATCTTTCAAGCTTCCCACAATAGCCTCAAGAATCTTTATGCCTTTCGGTAATTTTAAGTTTATCTTTTTCAGGAGCATCCCGAAATGTAAAATATCACTATCAGTTTCTATTTCTACCAACTCACATGTACTCTCTATACCAACAGGTAGCGCATCAGACAGGGCGATTTTGGGAAGAGGATGGTATTTCCCGTGCATCTTCAACTGGATACCGCATGACCGTATTGCCCTTAACAAAATATTCATCGTGTCTATATGGCCTATATACCGCGCATCGGCATATTTTGCATAACGGAAAGTAATCTTCTTAAAAATTGCGGATTGAGAATTTTGAATTGTCCCGCCTTCGGCAGGATTAAGGCTTGCGAATTGCGAATGTCCTGTTTCAGAATCGATATTCGGTATTCGATAGTCGATAGTTGAAATCCCTTGAACCCTTGGACCCTCGACCCCTCGACCCCTGCCTTTATCGCACCCTATCCCGCACCCTTCGCATCCTTTATAACAATCACCGGTAAACTCTCCCTTTTCAGCCTTGCTGAATTCATTCATTAAAAAATTACGATCAATGCCCGTATCGATAAAGTCCCATGGCAACGGATTATCGAATGATCTTCCCTGCAGATATGTTTGCATATTCATGCCATTTTCAGCAAACCAATCATGATATAGGTGCGGTTTGAAGAATTCACCCCACGCTTCAAGCCTTGCATTCTTATCAGCAAGAGATTCGAAAAGAGGCATCAGCGCACTATCGCCCCTTGATATAACACCTTCAATGAGACTTGTTTCTACGTCCCTGTATTTTACTCTCGCAGGGTTTTTTCTTAATACGCTTTTAATCCTGAACATTTTTTCTTTTAAAATGTCCTTGTCTTCCATGGCTAACCATTGAAATGGTGTATGAGGTTTAGGAATGAAGGGCGAAATTGCAAGATTTACATCAATCCCTGCTTTTCCAAAATGTGTAAAAATCTCTTTGATAACATCCATGTCATCATCTGTTTCCCAGGGGAAACCGATCATAAAGTACAATTTCAATCTTTTCCATCCATATTTCCTGAGCGTGGGGATCTGTGAAAATAATACATCCACGTCGATATTCTTGTTAATCCTGCATCGTATATCCGGCGATGCAGCCTCAAGGGCAAAGGTAAAGCCGGTTCGTGCGATACCTCCAATAGCGCCGATAGTATCTTCATTGATGCTCCCTATTTTTAATGAAGGGAGCGACACAGAAACACCTTTGTGGTTGTTTTTGATGTATGAAATCGTCTGAAAAAGGGAACTGTAATCGCCGGAACTGAGCGAAAGCAAAGATAATTCTTCGAACCCGGTATTTTTAATTGCCATGTCTATAATCTCTGTTACCTTTTCGAAGGATCTTTCCCTGTATGGCCTGTATCCAAAACCTGCAAGGCAAAACCTGCAACCGTTCCCGCAGCCTCTCGATATCTCTATGTTCAATCTGTTGTGAATACTGTTAACAACAGGTATTGGAGGGCTTGTTGCATGATACGAGCTATCAAGGTCTTTGATGTATAAACGTTGTACCTTTTCTTTATTGAAAAGTGGCGAGTAAACACCCTCCAGATTGGCCAATTCCTGTATTACATGGTGTCTATCAAGGCCTTTGAGTCCTTTCATCATAGTTAATATGTTAACGAGCGCATCGTCTGCCTCACCAACCACAATGAGATCAAAAAATCCCTCAAAGGGCTTCGGGTTGAGCATTAACGGACCTCCGCCAATTACAATCGGTCCCCCTGCCCTCTCTTCAGACCTTATACTGATGCCCCCAAGTTTGAGCATATTAATCACGTTTGTAACATTCAACTCATACGACAGGGAAAAACCAACAAGGTCCATCCTGTGCAATGGTGTCTTTGATTCGAGGGTAAGAAGTGGATAATTATTTTTTTTCAGATAGACATCCAT
>JAPLKD010000051.1 GCA_026388245.1 Pseudomonadota bacterium
TTCAGACATTATGAGCAGAGTTTGAGGGTTGTTGATATCCTTGAAAAGGATGGACAGGGGTTAAACCTTACCATGGAAGTCAGGGATGGCATCTTAAGACACTCCAAGGGCAAAGGGGAGATCATTTTAAAAGACGAAAGAAACAAACCTCTCACAAAAGAAGCCGAAGTAGTGAGGGTTGCCGATATTATTGCCTATATTAACCACGATATTGACGATGCAACAAGAGGAAATGTCATAGCAGAGAGCGATTTACCAGAGGATTCGAGAGCGTTTTTGGGCCGTACCACATCTAAAAGGATTGACAGCATGGTTCGCGGCGTTATTCACGAAACCACCAGGTACGATGATTTACCGGTAACATTCGGTGAAGAGCTTGAATACCATATTGTAAAATTGAGAGATTTCCTCTATGAAAGGGTTTATGACAGTGGAATAGTTCATGGCGATTTTATAAAATGTTCCCGTATTATTGAAGACTTATATGCATATTTTCTGAAAACACCTGATGCGCTTTTTGCGGAGACAGGTAAAGACGATTATTACGACGACCCGTCTGTCTGTGTATGTGATTTTGTCTCCGGCATGAGCGACAGATATGCCTTTATGCTTTTTGAAAAGATTTTCCTTCCCTTACCGTGGAAGATACCGGTGTAAAAACAGTTTTGAGTTTTGAGTTAACTGACAATAACCGGAGAAACCAAAGAAACAAAACATGATAAACCGATATGAAACCAGTTTTGAGTTTTGAGTTTTGAGTTAACTGACAATAACCGTAGAAACCAGAGAAACCAAAGAAACCAAAGAAACTATAGAAACCAAAGAAACTATAGAAACCGTTAGGGAGTTTGATTATGATGGACAAGGTGTATAACCCCCACGAAATAGAAGCCAGATGGTACAAGCTATGGATTGAGAAAGGCTATTTTGTTGCAGACAACACATCGGAGAACCCGCATTTTTCAATGGTAATACCGCCACCTAACGTTACGGGTTCTTTGCACATGGGACATGCATTAAATAATACGTTACAGGATATTGTAACGAGGTTTAAAAGAATGGCAGGTTTTAATACCCTTTGGGTACCGGGAATGGACCATGCAGGTATTGCTACACAGAATGTGGTTGAGAGGGAGATTGCAAAAGAAGGTTTAAACCGTGAGCTGCTCGGCAGGGAAAAATTTGTCGAGAGGGTCTGGGAGTGGAAGGAACAGTCAGGGGGCGCTATCATCGAGCAACTCAAAAGGCTCGGTTCCTCCTGCGACTGGTCAAGAGAGCGCTTTACCATGGATGAAGGATTGTCCAGGGCGGTACGGGAAGTTTTTGTGAGGCTGTATAACGAAGGTTTGATATACAGGGACAATTACATTATCAACTGGTGTCCGCGCTGTAAAACTGCCCTTTCAGACCTCGAAGCAGAACACGAGGAGACAGGGGGCTTTCTTTACCATATACGTTATCCCCTGGCGGACGGTGATGGTTATCTGACTGTTGCCACTACAAGGCCCGAAACGATGTTCGGAGATACTGCGGTGGCAGTAAACCCCGAAGATGAACGTTATAAAAAATTTATAGGGAAGTATGTGATCCTCCCCATAGCAGAAAAGAAAATCCCCGTCATCGGAGACGACTATGTTGACACCTCCTTCGGTACCGGTGTGCTGAAAGTTACGCCGGCCCATGACCTGAATGACTTTGAGATAGGGAAGAGGCATGACCTTGAAGTGGTGAAGGTTATGGACGATGACGGTCGGATGAATGAACATGCAGTCCATTATGACGGGATGGACAGATTCGAATGCAGGGATAAAACCGTTGAGGAATTGAAGCAGAAAGGGTTGCTTGAAAAATTAGAGCCCTATGCGCTGGGTGTCGGGAAATGCTACAGATGCAAGACGATCGTAGAACCTTCCCTGTCATTGCAGTGGTTTTTGAAGATGAAACCCCTTGCAGAACCTGCAATTGAGGCCGTAAGGAACCATAAAGTGAGAATAATTCCCGAAATGTGGGAAAAGGTATATTTTGAATGGATGGAAAATATACGGGACTGGTGTATATCGAGACAGATCTGGTGGGGCCACAGGATACCTGTCTGGTACTGTGATGCCTGCAACAAAATATATGTCTCGGCGGAGGACCTGGACACCTGCGAGGTTTGCAAAGGGGAGTTGAGACAGGAATCCGACGTGCTTGACACGTGGTTTTCATCCGGTCTTTGGCCATTTACCACATTGGGGTGGCCGGAACACACGAAAGACCTCAAAGCCTATTACCCCACGTCGCTTCTCGTAACGGGTTTTGATATTCTCTTCTTCTGGGTGGCACGGATGATCATGATGGGACTGCGGTTCATGGGTGATGTCCCTTTCAGGGAGGTTTATATCCATGCGCTTGTGAGAGATGCTGAAGGGAAAAAGATGAGCAAATCAAAGGGCAATGTTATAGATCCCTTAACAATGATAGATCAATATGGTACAGATGCGTTCAGGTTTTCCCTTACCATGATGGCAGCACAGGGGAGGGACATTCTGCTCTCAGAGGAGAGGATTGAAGGCGTGAGGAATTTTGTGAATAAAATCTGGAATGCATCAAGGCTCACCCTTTCCTTGTTGGAGAATGTTTCAGATGTTCCTTCTGAAGGCATGTCTACGTTTCTTCCAGACAGGTGGATACGTTCAAGGACACAGAAGGTTATCCGGGGGGTAACTGAAAGTATTGATACCTACAAATTTAACGAGGCTGCAACAATCCTGTACAACTTTATATGGCACGAATTCTGTGACTGGTATCTTGAGCTTATTAAGCCCAATCTTTATGGAAAAGTAAGGGATTTTGATGATACTACAACAAGAAGAGAGCTTTACAGGACATTGCTTGATATATTGAAACTCATGCACCCTGTTATGCCCTTTATAACAGAGGAGATTTACCAGAAACTACCGGACAATCCATGCGAGAGCATCATGATATCACCTTTTCCTGTTTTTGACGAAAACGAGGTAGATGAAGAGAGTGAATCGGAAATGGATCTCATTATGGGTATTGTCGATGTCATAAGAAACATAAGGGGCGAAACGGGTATTGCCCCGAACGTGAAGATCGAAGCGATTCTACGTGCAAACGGCCACACACCTTTGTTGCAGGAATATGAATTTTATATTAAACAACTGGCAAAGGTTGAGCACCTCTCATTTACAACGGATCGTGCCCCTGAAAAGGCGGCAATAGGAATATACAAAGACGTAGAGATATTTGTTCCCATAAAAGACCTCATAGACGTTCCAAAGGAGCTTGTACGGATAGAAAAGGAGCTCTCAAAGATAGACGAGGAGCTTGAAAGGCTATTCAATAAGCTCAACAATACCTCCTTCCGGGAAAAAGCGCCTTCGGAAGTGATAGAAAAGAATGAGATAAATTACAAAACGTTCCAGGAAAAGAGAGAAAAGCTTACGGCAAGCAGGGAGATATTAGAAACCCTTTCGGGAGATTAAATGCCTCTTACATTCTCAATTGTTGAGAATTTTGTGTCAGATTACCGGGAAATCATGAAAGATAAGGGGCTTCTCCGCCAAGAGAGGCACCGGATACTTGCCATTTTAAGAGATCAACTCCAATCTTCCATTAAAGACTACGAAGAATTTGAATTGGAGCTGGCTTCTCTTGTAATCCACAGAATAGAAAAAGCTATTGTTTACGAAGAACTGAATGAATGCCACGCAAGGGCTGTTGTCGGTATAGAAAACTTTTTCCTTGAAGAAGATACGGTTACCGATGTCCACGACCTCTTTCACATTGTGAGGGATGCAATCACGATGAGGGTTTTGAAGCTCGTAGAAGAGGATATGAAGAGGGATGGTCTGGGCGATCCTCCGGTGGAATATATCTGGATCGGGCTTGGCAGTGAAGGCCGTGACGAGCAGACTATGCTGACGGATCAGGATAATATGGTTATCTATGGAGAGGTGAACGGTGGTGATGTGACAGTGGAAACCGTAAATCATTATTTCCTTGAATTTTCAAACAGGGCTGTTGAAAGGCTGCACGATGCGGGGTTTGAGAAGTGTAAAGGCGGGGTTATGCCATCCAGCGAAAAATGGAGAGGTTCCCTTAAAAGCTGGAAAAAGCGTTTAGAGGACAGGATTACCTATGAAAAAGGTATCTTTGAACCGCTGGATGTTATTATCCTCACCGATGCGAGACATATATACGGCAGAAAACAATTATTGGATGATCTGCTGCATTATTTTTTTGAATTTTTGCGGGAAAATAAACAGGTTATGAAGGAGTTTATCGAAACTGCCGTATTAATGCCTACAGCCTTGTCTTTTTTCGGCAACTTTAAGGTGGAAAAGGATGGTGAATACAAAGATACCTTCAATATCAAGTTGACGGGTTGGGCGCCACTGATCTTATCGGTAAGAATGCTTGCCATTAATAACGGTATTTTTGAGGTAAATACCCTGAAACGTATAAAATTATTACGCGAAATGAATGTTATCAAGAAGGAAATGGAGAATGATTTAATTGATGCATACTTGACCTTTGTTCGATTCAGAATCATGAATCAGATTAACAACAGGACGGACGGCAACAACAATCCGGGAGCCGCCAATCATATTAATCCGGACACACTAAGACCTGATGAGCAGGAAAAGATACGTAAGGCCATGAAGTCTGTGGAGGCATTGCAGAAGTACATACAGGAAGTTCTGATGTTCGGGCAGTAGATGGAAGGAAAATTGTAGCGCTTTGCGCAAAAGCACTATTTTGTGGAGGGATTTATGAAAGTCGTGGAGCTAATGAACAAAAACGTGGTAACCTGCCACCCTTCGGAAACACTTACCGTTATTGTCAACAAATTTGAGCTTTTTAATATCGCAGGTATGCCTGTTGTTGAGAAGGGCAGGCTTGCAGGGATAGTATGCCAGAGCGATATTCTGCGAAAGTTGAAGGATGAAAAGAGGACCCTTCAGGGGTTGACGGTAAAGGACGTCATGGTAGAAAACGTTATTACAGTCCCGCCCACAGAGTCCGTTTTTCATGTGGCAAGAATGATGATTGAAAAAAAGATTAACAGGATACCGATTGTAGAAAACGATGTTGTTGTAGGGATAGTAACGAGGGGAGATATTATCAAGGCAGTGGCAGAGTGCGGATAACTTTAGAGCGGAGAGCGTAGAGCACATAGATAGGGCTTTAACTCTATGCCCCATACCCTATGCTCTCTACTGATTTTGGAGGAGATGTATGAAGATTACAAAAGATGTGGTGGAACATGTGGCACATCTGGGAAGACTGGAGCTCGATCCGGATGAAGTTGAGCTTTATACAGTGCAGGTAGACAGCATTCTGGAGTATATGGATCAGCTTAATTTGCTTGATACAGAAGGGATTGAGCCCATGAGCCACCCTATGCCCGTTGTATGTGTCTTGAGGGATGACGTTGCAAAAGATTCGTTCAGTGTAGATGCATCTACTCAAAATGCCCCGGAGAAAAAAGGCTCATTTTTCAAAGTTCCACCGATTATAGAAATAGATTAAATGCAGGGTTAAATGGGAAAGGGTTCAAGGGGCCGAGGGTTCAAGCGAACCACTCGAACCACTCGAATCCTTGACCACTCGACCCCTTTTTGAATAAAAGGAGTTTATGTGGAAACATTACTTGATATGAATATTACACAGTTAAGGGAGCTTCTCAAGAGGAAGGAAATCACCTCTGTTGAGCTTACCGGTTTCTATCTTGACAGGATAAAAAGATACGATGTTGAACTGCTGACATATATAAAGCTGACGGAAGATGTGGCTATGGATATGGCAAAAGAGGCAGATGCCAAAATCGCCAAAGGTGAAGACGGCAGGCTGCTTGGTGTCCCGCTCGGCATAAAAGATATCTATTGCACGAAAGGGATAGAGACTACCTGCGCATCCCAAATGTTGAAAGGCTTTATACCCCCCTATGATGCAACGGTGATCAAACGGTTGAAGGAAGAGGGATTTGTCCACCTCGGACGGTTAAACATGGATGAATTTGCCATGGGTTCATCTACGGAGAATTCCTCCTTCCAGGTTACAAAAAATCCATGGGATCTGGAGCGTATTCCCGGTGGTTCAAGCGGGGGTTCTGCTTCGGCCA
Source organism: Pseudomonadota bacterium (assembly GCA_026388245.1). Lineage (GTDB taxonomy): Bacteria > Desulfobacterota > Syntrophorhabdia > Syntrophorhabdales > Syntrophorhabdaceae > MWEV01. The sequence continues at coordinate 6,134 of JAPLKD010000051.1, forward strand.
CAGCCGCCGGATTATGTGTGGCCTCTCTTGGGACCGATACAGGCGGTTCGATAAGACAACCGGCAAGCCTTTGCGGCACTGTAGGCATGAAACCTACCTATGGAAGGGTATCGCGCTATGGTCTCATTGCCTTTGCATCTTCCCTTGACCAGATAGGCCCCATCACGCGGAATGTGACTGACTGTGCCATGTTAATGAGTATTATTGCTGGATATGACCCCATGGACTCCACCTCTCTTACCCAGCCTGTACCGGATTATATGGAATATCTCGGAAGAGATATAAAAGGCATGAAGATCGGCATACCGAAAGAGTACCTCGTTGAGGGTATGGATCCGGATGTAAAAAAGACTGTCGAAGATGCCATATCGTTTTATGTAAAAAACGGGGCATCAACAGTGGAGATTTCGCTCCCCCATACTGAATATGCAGTTGCAACATACTATATCATTTGTACGGCAGAGGCCTCTTCCAACCTTGCACGGTATGACGGGGTAAAATACGGATTAAGGGTGGACGGAAAAGATATTATCGATATGTACAAAAAAACGAGGCTGAAAGGATTCGGAAAAGAGGTGAAAAGGAGGATAATCCTCGGCACCTATGTTTTGTCCTCCGGTTATTATGATGCATATTACAAAAAGGCGGGGCAGGTACGAACGCTTATCAGACGGGATTTCGAAGAGGCATTCAAGAAATGCGATATTATCATAACCCCTGTTTCTCCTACAACGGCCTTTAAGGCAGGCGAGAAGACAGAAGATCCGCTGACCATGTACCTCTCCGATATATTTACAATCCCCGTAAATCTTGCCGGACTGCCTGGCATGTCGCTTCCGTGCGGGTTTGACAGCGCCGGCCTGCCAATTGGTTTGCAGATTATCGGACAGCCCCTCGACGAGGCGAGAATGCTCCAGGCAGCATATGTATTCGAGGCGGAGAACAATGTGAAGAAAATACCGGAACGGTTCCGAAATGGATAAAATAGACCCGCGTAGATTTCTTATTTCCCTTAAAAATATGGGTATTGACTCATACGTTTCTCAAAGGGAAAACGTTGTGACACTTCCCCTTTTACGGAAGCAGGTGAGTGAATGCAGAAAATGTTCCCTTGCTGCCACAAGAACGAATGCAGTATTCGGAGAGGGGAGTAACAGGGCGCAATTATTGTTTATTGGAGAAGCCCCCGGCGAAGAAGAAGATCTTCAGGGAAGACCATTTGTGGGGAGGGCCGGTAAGTTTTTGGACCAGATGATAGAGAGGATCGGGCTAAGGCGGGATGAAGTGTTTATCTGTAACGTTCTTAAGTGCAGGCCGCCTAACAACAGAGACCCCGAACCGGTGGAGGTGGAGGCATGCAAGGATTATCTCCTTTCCCAGTTAGAACTTATCGGTCCGAAGATAATCTGTACGCTGGGCAAACACGCCTATAATACACTGTTTGGTGTTGATGAGAAGATAACCAGAATCAGGGGTGTACTTACCTCGTATAAGGGCATAAAGCTTCTTCCCACATACCACCCCGCATTCCTCCTCCGCAACCAGAATCGGGTCAAGGAGGTTTGGGAAGACATGGAGAGGCTGAAGCAACTCCTCAGGGAATAGGTTATCTTTTCTTGACTTATATGAGCGAAATCATGATAAATATCGTTCAATAGTGCCTAATACACATAGAAAAAGGAGCCTGTATGGAAACAATAATTAAAATTATGCCCTGTCTGGATATGAAGAATGGACGTGTTGTAAAGGGAGTGCATTTCGTCAATATTCGCGAAGCAGGAGACCCTGTTGAAAATGCAGCCTTTTATCAAAAAGAAGGCGCCGACGAGCTCGCCATGCTCGATATTGCAGCAACACTTGAAAACCGTAAGACGAGACTGGAATGGGTTAAAGCGGTCTCTGCTGTCATTGATATCCCCCTTACCGTGGGTGGCGGGATAAGCAGTCTTCAGGATATTGAATTAACAATAGGTGCGGGTGCAGATAATATTTCCATGAACAGTGCAGCCGTGAAGAACCCTGAGTTGGTGAGAGACGCGGCAAAGAGGTTCGGATCAGAAAGGATTACAGTTGCAGTGGATGCAAGGCGTAACAAGGCAATGCCTTCCGGGTTTGAACTTGTAGTATCCGGCGGCACCAAGCCAATCGGAAAAGATGCCATAGAATGGGCAAAGATATGTCAGGACCTCGGGGCTGGGGTTATCCTGCCCACGAGTATGGATGGTGACGGTACACTCGCTGGTTACGACTTGGAGTTTACGAAAGCGATAGCTGACGTTGTCACTGTGCCTGTTGTTGCATCGGGCGGCGCAGGGACCCTGGAGCATTTTTATGAAGGTGTTGTGAAAGGGGGCGCCAGCGTTCTTCTTGCTGCATCGGTGTTCCATTTCCGTACTTTCTCTATAAACCAGGTAAAAACTTACCTTAAAGAGAGGGGTTTGAAGGTAATATTATAGTTTTGACGGAAAGCATTTTTGTGGAGGTGGCTTAGAAATGGCAAAGGTATTATTATGGTGGCGGGCGGCAAGGCCCTTTTCGTTTACCGTGAGTGTTCTCCCGCCCATACTTGGTGGAGTCATAGCTAAAACGGAGAATTCCGGCATGAAGCTTGACTGGCTGTTTTTTGCCCTTGCATTAATTGGATGCGTGATTGCCCATGCCGGTGCAAATCTGATTGCAGATTATTTTGATTTTAAGAAACGGGTAGACCGGGAAGGCACATTAGGTTCAAGCGGAGTGCTGGTGAGCAACTTAATGGAGCCGGGAAAGGTGTTTATCGGCGCAATTATTGCCTACATAATCGCCTCAGGGATTGGCATCTACATCGCGGCTTCAATCCCGAATGGCGGAGTTCTGATCTGGATTATCCTCATAGGCGCTGTTTTAGGTTTATTCTATACGGCAGAACCGTTTTCCTTCAAGTATCATGCCCTCGGTGATCTTGCGGTTTTTATCTCATTCGGTCCTGCCATGACATTAGGGGCTTATTTTGTTCAGGCTCACCATTTTTCATGGGCGCCGGTGCTCTATGCAATCCCTGTAGCGTTCCTTGTTGATGCCATTTTGCATAGCAATAATTTGCGTGACATAAAAAATGATTCAGTGGTTAACATAAAGACCGTTGCTATCGTGATCGGCGAAAGAAACTCGAAATTCATGTATTATGGGCTTGTCCTCAGCGCCTATGTTTCAGTAGTAGTCCTTATTATAGCAAACGGATTGCCTGCGATATCTCTCATTACACTTCTTTCGTTGCCCCTTGCCCTGAAACTCATCAGGCTCGTAAACCTGAAGAACAGAGTCCCGGAACAGCAACAGCAGTTTGTCATGATCGATGCAGCAACAGCGCAACTGCATTCAGTTTTCGGCATCCTGTTTCTCATATCCCTTCTGGTACAGCATTTTGTCATCCATTAATGCCCCTGTCGCCCTTCCTTTGCGAAAAAGCATTGTTGTTTCTGTCACTATTGCCTTCATTCTCTGGTTTGTCATGTTCAATATAAGGCCTTTTAACTTCTGGCTCATGATGACAATAAGCACAATACTTCTAAGTGCAATATCATTCTTTTTCGGCGGGCTTTCTTTTCGATGGGAGGAATGTACTTTAAAGCATGTGATCACAGGGCTTGCTGCCGCTGCCGCTCTCTATGGAATTTTCTGGCTCGGGCACCACATCCTTGTTTTGATTAATGAATATACCGGCTTGCTGCCGCAGCGGGCTGAAAACCTGAATGCTATCTACGCAAATAAAGAGAATGTTCCACCGTCGTTAGTCGGGTTGCTCCTTTTCTTCCCGATAGGGTTTGGTGAAGAAGTGTACTGGCGTGGTTTTGTTCAGAGGTATTTCCAGGGCAGGTGGGGGAAGCGGACTGCCTTTCTTGTTACAGTCGTCCTTTATACAGGTGTACATGTGCCAACGGCTAATCCGGTTTTGATCCTTGCAGCACTTGTGTGCGGTGTATTCTGGGGAGGCCTGTATGTCTACACGGGGAGTTTGATACCGGTCCTCATTTCCCACATGGTATGGGACCCCTTTATTTTCATCATATTTCCGATACGGTAAGGTGACAACTATGCTGAACGAAACACAGTTAAACAAATATGCCGATGTGCTGATCTGGGGATTAAAAACAGCCCGGAAAGAGAGATTTAAAAAGAATGATATTATACTCCTGCAATATGACCTTCCTGCCATAGGGTTTGCCGGGATACTCTATGAAAAGCTCCTTCGCTGGGGCATGAATCCTGTTCAGCGAATGATCGCAACCTATGGCATGGAGCACAATTTTTATGCATTATCGAATAACAGGCAGCTTGTTTTTCAGGCGCCTGGCGATAAAGAGTTAATGGAAAATCTGAGCGGAAGGATCTTTCTCCGTGCGCCGGAATCCCTTACACACCTCAAAGATGTAGACCCTGCAAAGATTGGAAAGTTTCTCGTTTCCAGAAAACCCCTGCGCGAAATTCTTGAAAATCGTGAGCAGAAGGGACTTCACGGGTGGACACTGTGCACCTTCCCTACTGTTGAGCTTGCAGAGCAGGCAAAGACCACCATGGATGAATACAAGGCACAGATCATAAAGGCGTGCTACCTCGACAAAGACAATCCAGTTAAAGAGTGGAGCACCATCCACAGGAACATTGCCTCCATCAAAAAATGGTTAAACGGTCTTAAGGTGAAATATTTCCACATGGAGTCACAGCATGTTGACCTGAAGATTACCCCCGGCGAGAGACGAAAATGGAGTGGTGTTTCAGGGCACAACATACCGAGCTTCGAGGTCTTTTTCTCCCCGGACTGGCGGGGTACAGAAGGGACATACTATGCGAACCTCCCATCCTTCAGGAGCGGAAATTATGTTGAAGAAGTGCGTCTTACGTTCCGGAAAGGTTCGGTTGTAAAGGCGGAGGCCAAGACAGGGGAAGAGTTCACGAAAAAACAGATTTCCATGGACCCCGGAGCATCAAAAGTGGGCGAGTTTTCTCTCACCGACAGGCGGTTCTCCAGGATTGACAGGTTCATGGCTGACACCCTCTTTGATGAAAACTTCGGTGGAGATTACGGCAATTCCCATGTTGCCCTCGGGGCATCCTATGTGGATACCTATGCCGGCGATCCCGCAGACATCACGAAGGAATTCAAAAAGAAGATGGGTTTTAACGATTCAGCCCTCCACTGGGACCTTGTCAATACAGAGAATAAGATAGTTACAGCCCACCTCATCAAATATTAAAGGCGGCTGGATTGCCCAAAGATAGTGTTGCAAACACATCTCAGATCATCAATATAGATAAACTGTGTTTTGGGGTCAGGTCTTGGATCATCGCTATTTTCCTAAAAAACTAATAATCCAAGACCTGACCCCAATAGTTATCTGACCCCAATAGTTATCCCGGACGGTTGCTTTGTCACATCCATTCCGAAAACTTTTATTTCTCCGCTCGTAGGGGCAATAAAGCAATAAAGCATACGCATGACCGTTGTTTTTCCGGCGCCGTTCGGCCCGAGAAACCCGAAGCATTCTCCCTCAAGGATTTCAAAGTCGATAGTATCCACTGCCCTTAGTGAGTAATAGTCCTTGCTTAATCCTTTTGCCGTAATGATCTGCATGAGCGGTCTTTATAATACCATATTTCACCTCAAATATGGCAATCACAGCTCAAACAATCTCAACGAAGATACACACAACTTATGCTCAACCACAACTACCTTCTTTCTCTCGCCCACTCACTTCGTTCGTTCGAGGCGCAGAACGCTGAGAAGACATGTTTCTTTGCCGGCATGGGAGAATAATTCATACCGGCAAACCCGCACACCCTGCGGGTAAAATTTACTTCTGCCCTGCAAGGGTATGAAGTGTGAGCAGGATCAGCCATAGATGCAGTTTTGAGTTTTAAGTTTTGAGCCTTTGCGAGAGATAAAATTTTTTGTTCAGCCGAACTTTTTTGTAATTTTTATGTAGAACTCGCGCCTGACGTCGTCTTTGCAACGCTTCATAATAATGACATTTTTTGTCCAACCCAAGCCGGTAGGATAAGGTGTTGATAATCCCATCAAAAAACCACTAACTTTCTTCGGTTTGACAAACTGTTGCAAGAAGTATATACTTCAATATATATCGTGGAGGTGCTTATGGATACGGCAAAAATATTCAAGAATGGGCAAAGCCAGGCTGTACGGCTTCCAAAAGAGTGCAGATTTGAAGGGAACGAAGTTTACGTGAAAAAGATGGGCGATATCGTACTTCTCGTGCCCAAGGATAAACCCTGGGAGCTTTTTGTAAACAGCCTCGACCAGTTCACTGATGATTTCATGGTGAAAAGGATTCAGCCGCCGCTGGAATCGAGGGAATCCCTGTAATGCTTTTCATGCTCGATACCAATATTTGTATTTATGCGATCAAAAAGAAGCCCCAAAAGGTGATCGACAGGGTGCGGGCTTTAAAAATGTCCGATCTGGGAATCTCATCTATTGTGCTCTCTGAACTTGAATGCGGAGTAGAGAAGAGCAGCAATCCGGTACAGAATAGGGTAGCATTAATGCAGTTTCTTGCCGGGATCGATATCGCCGGTTATGATGTAACGGCAGCGCGGCATTATGGAGAGATCAGAACTTATCTGGAAAGCAATGGCCAGATAATAGGGGCAATGGATATGCTGATTGCCGCGCATGCAAGAAGTCTCGGCGTAATACTTGTGACCAACAACGAAAAGGAATTCGGAAGGGTCCCGGGATTAAAGATTGAGAACTGGGCGCTTTGAGCGGACCAAAGGCCAGGCATAACCGGAACATGCGCCCATGCCCGATCATCTAAGTTTTAATCCTGCTGAAGGCAGGACATCACGGAATTTAAGTTACAAATTGCCCCAAAAACAGCACTCTAAGCCCTGAAATCGGTCATTTTCCATACATAAAACGCCTTATTTCAATGGGTTGGTCCGACCCCGATTGCATTACGTCCCCATAAGGAAATGTTCCCTTCCACTCATCAGCTTCACATTTTTGACCCGTTCTACCGGCTCGATTCGCTTGATGTGCAAGGGCGGAGGCTACCCGAAGATGTTCATGCCTGCACATCACCCCTTTCGGGGACGCTCGTTTTCGCCAAGACGGGTGGCCCCGAAAATGTTCCGATATTCGTTCCAGGTATACATTTCCTTAACAAAAATCATCAAGACCGAGTGTCTTTCCATGCTTCACCATTAACTGCCTTCATTGCGGATTGCCGCCTGAATCTCGTCAGAAAGTTTCAAAATTGAGATCGTATTAAACATTGTGGTTATTGACTTTTCAGAGATTTCAGCGATGACGGACACCGTGTCCGTCACTTCCTTTGGATAGGTCCTCCAGGTCTCCCTTTTACCTATCATCGCGAGCGACCTCCAGGAAGTGTGGCAATCTCAAGGAATGGTATTTCCGGCGGCAGTATTGACTTTACAGAGATTTATGATGTTGTTGACACTGTGTCAACAACATCCTCCGGCAGGTCCTTAATATAATAAAAAGTGAATATTTCAAATTGCTATACGTAATAACTTCATCTACGAAGTGTTGGTATTGAACGATAGCAAAAATTTATGACGAGCCCGAATTTGTAAAGTGGTTGTTATAATTCTGCTCCTATTTTATTTAACGCATAATACCACTCATCCCACTTATTTAAAATTGCATTCAGAACTTTTAATTTCTCTTCTTCCTTATTTTCTTGAGTATAATACCGTGCAAAAAATATATCCCTGACTGCGTCTCCCGTCAGACGAGGATGAGCCGATGGTTCAAAATAATTTCCTCGATACGCTTCCAGAAACAATCTAAAAATATCATCTTTGTAACCTTGTTGATGCACAGAAGACTTAAACTCCCAATGAGTATTTACAATATTATTAAGCTTATCAATAATTTCATAACCATCCATAAACTCCTCCTATTCGCTAAACAACCTATCTTTTTCTTTAAAATACTTTATTGAAGTATAATTTGGTATCCCATCATGTAAGTCTATTACATCCTCTTTATTATTTTTATTATCTTTAACATCTCTTTTAAACCAACCGAGATATTGTCAATAGTTGTGTTTGAGAAAGTTTTTGTCGTATCCTTTTTCTTCATATTTATGCCACCTTTATCTCTGTGTCTGCCATCTCTCCGTCAACAAAACAGGCTCCTTTGATAACATGGGGAATGAGCTTATAACCTTTGATCTTCTTCCAGGTCTTCTGTGCCTCACGGGCGAGTTTGAATACCATGGTGAGAGTGGCCAGCCGTGATCCACATCCTTTTGTCTTGTCGGTTCTTAATCGTACCGTTGCAAAGACCGATTCTATAACATTGGTCGATCTGATATGTACCCAGTGTTCTGCGGGGAAGTCGTATAACGTAAAGAGGACACCTTTATCCTTCACAAGACATTCACAGGCTTTTTCAAACTTTGTTCGATACACAGAGAGAAAGGCATTATAGGCAACAAGGGCCTGTTCTCTGGTTGGAGCCAGATAGATATCGTGAATCTTTTCTTTTGCCTTGGGCTGTACGCTCTTCGGCAT
>JAPLKD010000177.1 GCA_026388245.1 Pseudomonadota bacterium
TATGTCGGCTGGTAGCTTCGTATGAAAACCTTATCGGGGTATTTAAAATCACAGGTTGCTGCGGAAACATCCTTCGGGATATCTATGAGTACGGGTCCCGGTCTGCCTGAACGGGCAATATAGAAGGCCTCTTTTATGATCCGGGCAAGGTCTTTCACGTCTTTTACGAGATAACTGTGTTTTGTACAGGGCCTTGTAATTCCAACTATGTCGGCTTCCTGGAAGGCATCGTTACCTATAAGCATTGTATTTACCTGGCATGAGAAAATCACAAGTGGTATGGAGTCCATATAGGCAGTTGCAATGCCTGTAACAGTATTTGTTGCCCCTGGACCTGATGTGACGAGTGACACGCCCACCTTGCCCGATGCCCGCGAATACCCATCCGCAGCATGTACTGCGCCCTGCTCATGCCTCACGACGATCTGCTTCATATCAGAATAATGGAGTGCATCTGTTATATACAAGGTGGCGCCGCCGGGATAACAGAAAATGGTGTCCACGCCTTCCATCTTTAAAGATTCTACGAATATTTGTGCCCCAGTCTTCTTCAACCTTCTTCCCCTTTCCTTAAATCATCTTTAATTTTTTCCATAATGTCTTTAAAATAGAGCTTTTTCTTTTTCAAAACTATAATTTCCAGCTCTTCATTTTCTGTAAGGTACGGTTTTTTAAGGAGCATTTGCAGCCTTCTCTCAAGTGTTACGTGCTGCCCCTTTGCACTACTGTAAATATCTTCTTTTGTTTCGCCTTCTTCCATAAAGACACAAAGAGATATGGTATAAAAAATATTGAAAAATGTCAAATATTATGTAGTTACGGGGGCAGCAATTATAGGTGAAAGGTGAAAGGGGAAAGGCTGAAGGGGGAAGGAGCGGAGAGCGGGTAGCCGCAGACCTGCCCTGCTAAGGCGCTGTTGCAGTTCTTGGCCAAGGCTTCAGCCTGCGTGGGCAACTATTCACTGTTCACTATTCCGTGTCGTTGTAAGACACCTTTTGCTTTTTCTATATTGCTATTTCCAAAGCTATCCGGTCATAGCTTATTGACGGTTTTACCTCCCTTTCATGGCCTTCTCTTTCAATAAAACCTATCTGTATGAGGTATTTCACATCTTCGGCAACATTTTTAATGTCCCGTTTTAACAGACGTGCGAGCTCATTGATAGATCGTGGTTGCTCTGCCTTAACTGTGTGCAGGAGTTCAAGCCTCTTCGGGGTTAAGGCCTTCCTGAATGCCTCAAAGCTGGTAAAGTATACCCCTACCTCCTTTTTAACCTTCTCTCCACGCTCGATCTTCTTCATTACTTCTTTTGCATCATTGAGAGCGTCTTCAATGCTCTTTATGCCTATCTTTACCTTTTTTGCTCTCATCGGTTTTATACCTCTAACCGGTATCCGTGCGGTTTATCTGCTGATGATAGCGGCAATTGCCATATCTTTATTTCAACCGTATTTCCGGCAATATCGTTGATTTTTTCATGCATTATTAATTGAGTTCTCATATTGGTCAATTATACCATATAGCATAAAAACAGCAAGTAATAAAAAAGGGGGATAGAACAATAATCACCGGGGCGTCTTAAATTCCGTGATTTGTGATTCATGATTAGTCAAACCAATTACGGATTACTATTCACTGTTCACTAACGACTGTTCACTGAAGTATTCCGCAATCCGTACGGTTTAATTCTGCCGAAGGCGGGACAATCCGTACGGTTTAATCCCGCCGAAGGCGGGACAATGGGATGGGGGGAATAAGTAATTCTGTAATAGTATTTTCACTTGCAAATTAATTAAAATTGCAGGAGAATTAAGAAAATGAGGATGGGATCAACAAAATGTTATATTGCAAGACCTCTTTTGCTTTTCCAGGAGGAATGTCAAGCAGTTTCCTACTTTTTAAAGAATCTCTCAACCTTCACCCCTAACCGAATTGCTTGATAGCGGGAGCACACATCCCCTCGCACTTCCGCACTACTCTCCCGACCATTGTAGGGCTTGCATCGCTTGATGTGCAAGGGCGGAGGCTACCCGAAGATGTTTTTACCTGCACATCATCACGCTATGCGTGAACGCTCTGCTTCACCACACAATGGTTCCCCGGTCGTTCCGTGAGTCATGCTCAGGGAAGACGCTCCCGCTTTAATTTACGAATGACGGCAAATTGGTATAACTCGCCGCTGGGCTTCGAGCAAATCAGGCCGTCCCGAACGCGGCACTGGCCGCGGGCCACCCGTGTCGTGCCTCCACAAGTACCCGGCTGAATGTTAGGGCACCCAAGGCATGCTTGAAGTCGCGACTCACGAAAAGTTCTTCCGGCCATAATGTTTTTCTTGTACCTTATTTTTATCACGCCCCATTAATATTCACTGTTCCGTTGAAGAGTCCTTTTTTATCTTTAAACTGGCACACCGAGAGATTGACTTTAAGGAAATGGAAACCGAGAGATAGCCGGATTTTTTAATTTGACACTTGACATAATGACAGTATTATGCTATTAAAAAACTAATGGATACTAAAAAATATACAATCGATAATCTCGTCGAGCTAACAGGTTATTCGCGCAGAACTATTCGATATTATGTGCAGGAGGGTCTTATTGAACCACCTGCGGGAAGAGGCAGGGGTGGTTTTTATTTTGACAGTCACTTGAATAAATTGCTCCAGATTAAATCCCTTCAGGAAAAAGGCATGGGGCTCAACGCGATTATGGGGTATCTGCAGGGCACAAAAGAAGACGAAGAACCGCGCCCCGAAGACAAACATTATCAGAGGGAGGTCTGGGTAAAATACGAAATTGTACCGGGCATTGAAGTAACGATCCGGCGGGATATTGAAGAAAAAGAAGGAAAAAAAGTCTTTGAGCTCGTCAGGGTAGCAAAGTCAATTATGAAGGAGGGGAAGGGCGATGAGTGAGATATTTGGTTTACTGACAAAAGACAACATACCGGTTCCGTTGACAGGGGTTGAAATCCGTTCAGATATCACAGGCAGAGGCGCACACGTTGAGGTGACACAGGCATTCCACAACGCAGAAGAAACAGCGGTCGAGGCAGTATATAAATTCCCGCTTCCTGAAAATAGCGCTGTTAAAGGGTTTAAGGTGATTACCGGGGACAGGTCTATTGATGGCGAGATAGAGGAAAGGGATAAAGCCTTTGATGCGTATGATGAGGCGCTTTCGCAGGGGCACGGGGCATATCTGCTTGATGAGGAGCGTCCCAACATCTTCACCCTCTCCGTCGGGAACGTAAATCCTGGCATGTCTGTAATTGTCAGGCTTTCCTATGTAATGTTGCTGGAGGCAAATGATTCTGAAGTAAGATTTTTCCTCCCCACTACCATATCGCCGAGATACACCCCTGACAATACGAAAGACAAAGACGGCATTCCTGTTGACAGAATTGTAAATCCCTCGTTTGCGCTTGATGTACCTTACGGGCTTAAGGCATCAGTCAATATCAGCGGGAAAAACGCAATCGCTTCCGTTGAATCCCCTTCCCACATGATCGTTACAAAATATCTTGACGAAATGATAGAAGTGGAATTTTCTTCTGAAGTCGTAGCAATGGACAGGGATTTCATTCTTAATGTTTCATACAGAGATGGTTTTGAAAACAGGTGTTTTGCATGTAATAACGGCAACGAGACCTTCCTGCAGATAGATTTTTCACCGAAACCGAACGGTGTACAGACAGAAGGTAAGCCGGAACAAATACCCCGTGAATTTATTTTTGTTCTTGATTGCTCAGGGTCTATGAATGGAAGCTCCATTACAGAAGCGAAGAAGGCCCTGGAAATCCTCCTGAAGGCTTTGAATACAGATGCCATGTTCAATATCTACCGGTTTGGCAGCACATATCAGAAGCTATTCCCGGCCTGTGTCCATTATGCCCCTGATGCACTTAAAAAGGCTGTGTCCTATGTGGGCGGAATGGTTGCCGATCTTGGCGGCACAGAGATGTATGCCCCTCTTGAAAATATATACAGGTCAGAGGTTTTGCAGGGTTATCAGAGGAATATAATACTGATTACCGATGGTGAAATAAGCAATGAATCAGACATATTCAGGCTTGTTCAAGGTGGAACTGACACAACAAAGGTCTTTTCTGTAGGCATTGGTCATGGACCAAATGAGTATTTTATAAGACAAATAGCCCGCCTGTCACATGGGGCATCGGAATTAATATCCCCGAATGAAAGGATTGAACCAAAGGTATTGAGACTATTCAAAAAGATAATCTCTCAGGAAATAACCGGTCTGAAGATAGAATCTGAAAATGAGATTGACCTTGCCCCATTTGTCCCTTCTGCGTATCTTAATGAAACAATCAGCCTTTTCGGCAGACTGAAAACAGAAATCAATATACCTGATGCCCTTAAACTCACCGGATCTATCGGGGGAAAACTCATGGAATGGTCAATACCGATAGAACAGATAAAGGACACCGCATCGACCATACCTATCCTATGGGCAAAAGAATTCATAAGAGACATTGAAGAAGGGGTAAGAACGCCGGCAGGCTCAAAACAGGCAGAAAGGAAAGAGTTTAGAAGTAAAGAAGAAATTATTCACCTGTCAAAGACTTATGGCGTTATTTCGAGGGAGACAAGTTTCGTTGCGGTGGAGAAAAGAGAGGATAAAGACAAAACCCTGGGAGAGGTTGTCCTGAGAAAGGTTCCTGTGATGCTTACAAAGGACTGGGGCGGAGTAGAACGAAAGTCGCAGTACGATTCATCCACCTCATTTTATATTGGCGTTTCGGACGTTGGCGGTGCGGCCATGGCCAGGGATGAAAGCCCTATGTTCATGAGATCCGGCACGGAGTCCTCGTCATTCCTTAGAAAGAAAGTACCCACAAATCAGGATATTATCCTGAAGGTTTTGTCACTCCAGCAATTTGAAGGAGGGTTCGAAATCGACTGGGAACTTGCGGATATGCTCAATCTTTCGCTGATAGAAATAAGGAAGATTGCAGAAAAAATCTCGGGGAAGTATAAAATTGACAAACACAGGCTCATCTGCACAGCGATGATTCTCGTCATACTCGAAAAGAGATTCGATGGTGAAAAAAGCCAGTGGGAAACACTTGCTGAGAAGAGCAGGAAATGGCTGGAACTTGAAATAAAAGCAAAAGCACCTGTTATTGACGGTGTTCCTATTATGGATTGGGTGAAAAATTATCTGGAAAATTAATTTTTTATCGGTG
>JAPLKD010000201.1 GCA_026388245.1 Pseudomonadota bacterium
CCATCTTTCAGATGAACTTGCCGGAGGGCGCCCTTCTGGAGGCAATCCGCCGTGCTATTGCCAAAGTAGTGGGAGAAGATGACCTGTCGATTCTCCGTGTCACCGGGGGCAATCAGGTGGGCAGAAACCGATTTTCTCTCCTTGGCGATAAGCGCCCGCACATTTCAGAAATACCGGAGTCCATCGATGAGCTTCTTACCTACCCTGATACCCGTGACCTTTTTCACGAGTTGGTATTAAAATATGCCCTCCGCTCCGGAATATCAGGGGTTCAGCCAAAAGTCCTGCTGGAGGCTACAGAACGCGGCGCAGTGAGTTCGGCCTCGTATATTGTCAAATCGTGGGGTACGGATTACCCGTATCTTGCCGCCAACGAGTATTTTTGTATGACGGCAGCGAAAAAAGCCGGGTTGTCGACGCCTGAGTTCTTTCTTTCCGACAATGGTGGTCTCTTCATCATGCGCCGTTTCGACATTACCCCCGAAGGTATTTCTGTGGGCTTCGAGGACATGTGCAGCCTCCAGGCCCTCGGCACGGCACAAAAGTATGGAAGCAGCTATGAAAGAGTGGCAAGGAGTATTGGTGATTTCATTTCCGGCGAATGCCTGATGGCAGCCAGAGAACAATTTTTTGCGACCCTGGTGCTGTCGGTTATGGTGCGAAACGGTGACGCCCATTTGAAGAATTTCGGCGTCCTCTACACATCACCTATCGGTATTGTTGCACTTGCGCCCGTATACGATGTAGTAACCACAACAGTATATATCAGCAAAGATGTACCGGCCCTCTCTCTATCAGGAACAAAGAAATGGTGGCCTCGAAAGATGCTGGAGCGATTTGCCGTTACACATCTCTCTCTGCCGGTCGGAAAGGTATCCGACATTTTCAGTCGAACTGCTGAGGCAGTCACAGAAACACAGAAGATGATTCCCGGGTACATCTCTGAACATCCCGAGTTCCGTGAAACCGGCGAGTTGATGATGACACAATGGAACGAAGGAGTGACCGGACTGATTGGATGAGCTATCAAGTGAAAGGTGAAAGGCAGGAGGGAAGAACCGAACCGGCGAGACGGCGTATCGGCGAGACGGCGATGAAGGCAGTGAATAGTGAACAGTGAATAGTGAACAGTGAATAGTAGCCGCAGGCTTCAGCCTGCGTAGCAGTGAAAGGTTAACAGTGAGAAACATGATTACAGCGATGGAGAGAAAAGATTAAAGCGATAATTCTATCGCCGGCATCAGCGTTTTATCGTTGTTATCATTTTTTGGAGGTGAAAGAAGCGGAGAGCACAGAAGCAGGAATAGCGGCTGATGGAAATGAGATAACAAAGCAATCTTCTATGGTTTGGGGAGAATTTTTATCGGATACTGGGCTATGGCCGCATCCATAGTCACAATGGTCATGTTGTGTTCAATAGCCTGGCAGATGAGCATACGATCAAAAGGATCACTATGAAAGGAAGGTAGAGCTGACAAATGAATTATGCTGACCTCATCAAGAGACAAGCTCGAAATATCGTGGCGTTCTCGCTGGAGAGGCAGGTATTTTTCTGGTGACAGGGGTAAAGGCAGTTTCCCAAGGTGGTATTTAACGATGGATTCCCAAAGCGACACAACACTTAAATAAACTTCGTTCACAGAATCCTGGATAATGTCTTTCAAGGACTTCGGCAAATGATAATCGCCACTAATATACCAGAGAAAAATATGAGTATCCAGGAGAAGCTTCATTACCCTTCGTATTCTCTGATTATATCTTCCGGGAGTGACTGGTTAAAACCTTCTGGAACGATAAAGTCGCCTGCACACAAACCATAAGGTCTTAATGCAAGCGACCGAGGGTGAAGGGGTCTAAATTCACCCATTGGCTTTTGTCCTTTCAAAATAAGAAAAGAATCACCAGCTTCTATATGTTGTAAAATAAAAGGAATGTTCTTTTCCAAATCTTCAATGGCGACTTTGATCATGTAGTTATTCCTCCAAGCCAGTGATTCTCGATTCTAAAGGATTTTTCTGGAAAAATCAAGAGATTTGTGAGAAAAATAGGGCGGGGAAGGTGAAAGGCAGGAGGGAAGAACCGAACCGGCGAGACGGCGTATCGGTGAGACGGCGGTAAAGGCAGGGTAGCCGCAGGCTTCAGCCTGCGTGGCAGTGAATGGCTGGTAGTCGCAGGCCTGCCCTGCTAAACCATGCGAAGTCGGTCTTGGCCAGGGCTTTCCCGCCTGTCCCTCGGCTCTGGCGGACAGGAACCTGCGTGTTTTGGTTGTAAAGCCCTTGCCATGAGCCATGAGCTATCAGCCTTTTTTAAATTCTAAATTATAATTTCTAATTTCTAAATTTCCCTTCTGCTATCAGCTATCAGCTATTTTGGTTGTTTTGCTACAATTTTTGTAGCTTCATGCGGACCGGCGATCGTTGTATGACTGGTTATGCAAGGATTTAAGATTTTTTGCCGCAGACGGGAGGGACAAGGGCTGGACAAGGAAAAGAACCGGCGTATGCCTTGCCCTGCTGTGGACATTCACACCAGGGCAACTCCATCGCACGGCCATTGTCGGCGGGGCAAAAAGTATAGTCTTCTGTCCGCATTTGTCGAGCGAAGCGGGCGGCAATAGCCTATTTTTAAAGCTTTTACCTCTCTGCTCTACGCTCTATGCTCCAAATCATGGCACAAAGGTTGCATATAATATACTGTGATGTATATAATTATGAAACAGGAAGGATGAAATGGAACATTTTCTTATGATTAAAAAATCGGGCGGAGGTGAGAAAAGGCAACAATTGTATTGTTTTAGTTTATTGTTTTAGTGTATTGTTTCAGGGAATTCAGGACAGAGAGAAAATAAAAATAAGGAGGCAATTTTCATGAAAACATTAAGAAACAAAAAAGGTTTTACCTTGATCGAGCTCATCGTTGTTATCATCATCCTTGGTATCCTGGCTGCTGTCGCCATACCCAAGTATTTTGACATGCAGAGTGAGGCGAAAAACAAGGCTGTTCTGGCTGCTGTAGGCGCGTTGCAATCAACCGCATCTCAGGCGTATTCGCAACAGCTTATGAATGGTACGGCAAACGGAACCAGTTGGACCATTAACACATCAGTTCAGAACGTTGGGGATTATTATGGCACCTTGGCGGCTGGTGGTGGTTCAGGCGGTCAACAAGTAAATGCAGTGGTGACAGGCCCCACCTCTCTTACC
>JAPLKD010000196.1 GCA_026388245.1 Pseudomonadota bacterium
CCCAGTGCTGGCAAGACAGCGACAAATATCAGGCACAGCAGTTTTTTCCGAATAGACAAGGAAGAGAGCAATTTTATTTCACACCCCCAAATTCAGTGAATAGCGAATAGTGACGAAGTCAGAAGACAGAAGTAAGAAGTCAGACGCCCCTCTGTTTGTCATGACCCACATCTTCCCTCCTGCTTTTCCCTTTCACAGATGATTAGATGTTTGGATGATTGGAAGTTTAGCAAACCCTCTAACCTTCTAACCTTCTGTTTTTCCTGCTTTTCCCTTCCACCTTCCACCTTTCACTTTCCACTCAAAACTCAAAACTAAACCCCTTCTCCCGAAACAATTTAAGACACGCCTCCACCACTCCTGCATCATAGAGGATGCCTTTGTTCTTCTCAATCTCCTCCAGGGCGGTATCCAATCCCAAGGCAAGTCTGTAAGGACGGTAAGAATCAATTGCTTCAACAACATCGGCAACAGAGATAATCTTAGCTTCGAGGAGGATGTCATTGTCTTTTAACCCCTGTGGATAGCCTGAACCATCTAATCTCTCATGGTGTTGAAGGACTATTTCAGCTATGGGATAGGGTAATCCTGCATCTTTTAATATGTCATACCCTGATTGAGAATGAACCTTGATGAGACTCATTTCTATATCTGTGAGTATGCCAGGCTTACTTAAAATTTCAGCGGGTACTGATATCTTGCCTATGTCATGGATGATGCCTGCCATGCGGATATTATCAATCGTATCGCTTGAGAGTCCCATCTCCTGTGCGATTGTTCTTGCAAGGTTCGATACCTTTCTCTGGTGGCCTGCAGTATAAGGGTCTCGTGCCTCTACAGTCATTGACACTACCTGGATAGTGCCGGTTAAGGATTTTCTCAGCTTCTCCATGGTCTGCTGAAAAGACTCTTCGGCAAGTTTGCGGGAGGTAATATCCTCGCAAGCCATAAGGTGAACACCGGTTTCCATTTGCACCGGGATGAAGTTAATAATCTTTTCCGTTCCATCCCTGCACGTTACAGTAAAAATCCTTGGTCTTTTTTCGCCTGACCTGGCTCCTTTTAAATCTTCTACCCATGCGGAGATAACAGTCTGCCTGTATGCAGGGTCGGGGTATGTCTTCTTAAACCATGTTCTTCCATCAGGTATCTCTAACAGGTTGTACCCGAATATTTCTTTAAATTTCGGGTTGATATAGACAAAATTTCCATCCTTATCTATCATTGCCATTCCAAAAGGTGCATTTTCAATAAGGATGGAGAACCTCTGTCTCTCAAGTCTTAGTAGTTCCTCTGTCCACTTGCGCGAGGTGATGTCTTCGATGGTTCCTTCATAGTAGTGTGTCTTACCTGCTTCATCTTTGACAGCATGGCCGTTGATTAAAACCCAGATTATACTTCCGTCTTTTTTATAGTGTTGTGTCTCAAACCCCTGAACGATGCCCTGTTCTTCGAGAATCTTTTTATACCTTACCCTGTCTTCGGGGTTCACATATCCCTGTTTTGATAAGTCGGTAACTCCTTTTATTAACTCTTCCGGTGATGCATATCCTATCATCCTCGCAAGGGCAGGATTGACACTTATATATTGTCCTTCCGGTGAGGTCTGGAAGATACCTTCTACAGCATTTTCGAAGATGGAGCGGTACTTGGCTTCACTCTCCAGCAGCGCCTCCTTGGCCCGGTTGCGGTCGGAAATGTCCAGCGATACGTTGGCCAGGAATTGTAACGCGCCTGTTTCTGGATCGGCGATTTTGAACGTTATCGCATGCACGTCGGTCAGCCCACCGGTTTTGACGTTGAGGTATTGAAGGTCCCCTTCCCAGTGGCCATCCCTTTCAATAGAGGGCACCACCTCCCATCGAACTTTATCCTGAAGATGCTCTGGTATAACCTTCATAATATTGGTTTGGGCAATGTCGTCGTCGGAAATACCAAGCATCTTCTTTCCGGCATCGTTCAGAAAGACCATCATACCGTTGGGTGTTGCCAGGTTTACGAGCTCACGGCTGTGCAGGACCACGGATGCCAATCTCCTCGACTCCTCTTCCGCCTTCTTGTGGTCTGATTCCGCATGTTCCAGTTCTTTGATTCTCTGTTTTAAGACGGATATCTCTTCGATTAATTCCGGATGTATGCTGGATGGGTCTTTCGTCTGGCCTCCATATGATGATAAATAGTGCCGGGATATATCAAGTACGCTTTAGACATTGACAAGAAAGTGGACTTTATTGAACAGCCTTGTTGCGGGGGTGGGAGAGATAAAACCATTTTATAGCCTCCAGCTATGTACAATATATATAGACATTATAACCGTTTTTATTCTTTTGCAAGGCAAAACGTATTTCGGGCCAATAATATTTTCTGTATATCCTTCAGTGAGAGGTGAAAGGTGAAAGGTGAAAGGTGAAAAACAGTTCATGTTCAATTTTTTCTGATTGACAGAATATGATTGGTGACGTATAATAATCCAATATGATGACGTACAAGAAGGAGAAATGCCATGCAGACCAAACTTACATTACGTCTTGATGAAGACCTCATCGGACAGGCAAAAATATATGCCCAGCAAAAAGGAAGATCGCTGTCGCAAGTGGTTGCCGATTATTTTCGTATTCTCAATACAGATACAATCCATACCAAACGAACGCCTCCCATAACGGCATCTCTACGCGGACTGCTTAAGGATGCAAACATAGATGAAAAGGGCTACCGGGAATATCTTGAGGAAAAGTTCAATGAATCTGCTGTTTGACACCAATATTGTTCTTGATGTCCTCATGGACAGGAAGCCTTTCGCTGATTCCGCCTCGGCACTTTTTGCCGCGGCAGAGGAGGGTGCAATCAAAGGTTATCTCTGTGGAACAACACTCACAACGGTCTATTATATTGTTTCAAAAGCCTTGGGGTCTGAAACGGCAAAGGAGGCAATCAAAAAGCTTCTGGCCATCTTCGAGGTAGCTCCTGTAAACCGTGCGGTTATTGAAAAGGCATTAGCCAGCGATTTCAAAGATTTTGAAGATGCTGTGTTGTATGCGTCAGCCTTTCATACGCTTGTAGACGCCATAGTGACACGTAACGAAGGTGATTTCGGCAAGGCAGATATTCCCATCTATTCGCCTGTCCATGCGGAGAAGATTGTCACCGGGCTTTTAACAAAGGCTGAAAAAGAAGGGTAATGAGAGCTGTTCACGCAGGCTGAGGCCTGCGGCTACCTGCCTTTTTTACTATTCACTATTCACTGTTCACTCAAATTTGAATTCCTTCTCCCGAAACAATTTAAGACACGCCTCCACTGCTTCCCTGTCATATAACACACCTGCATTCTTCTCAATCTCATCCAGCGCCACGTCTATCCCGAAGCCGAGTCTGTAGGGACGGTGGGAGGCGATGGCTTCAACCACATCGGCCACAGAGATAATCTTAGCTTCAAGGAGGATTTCATTGTCTTTCAACCCCTGTGGATAGCCTGAACCATCCAATCTCTCATGATGCTGAAGAACTATCTCGGCTATGGGATAGGGTAATCCCACATCTTTTAATATGTCATAACCTGATTGAGAATGAACCTTGATGAGACTCATTTCTATGTCAGTTATTTTGCCGGGTTTGCTCAATATCTCTACAGGGACTGATATCTTTCCGATATCATGGATGATGCCTGCCATACGGATAGTATCAACTGTATCCATTGACAGACCCATCTCCTGTGCAATTATTCTTGCAAGATTTGATACCTTTCTCTGGTGACCTGCGGTATAGGGGTCTCGTGTCTCTACAGTCATTGACACTACCTGGATAGTGCCGGCTAAGGATTTTCTCAGCTTCTCGGTAGTCTGTTCAAGCTCTTCATCGGCTTGCTTGCGGGAGGTGATGTCCTCCACCGTCCCTTCATAGTACATGACCTTCCCGTGCTCATCTCTGACTGTACGGGCATTTGTGGATACCCAAAAGATACTCCCGTTTTTGCTGTACCGTTGTGACTCAAAATTTTCTATTATACCATCTCTCTCCAGTTGCTCTCTAAATTCTTGCCTGTCCCTCGGATTAACGTAAAACTGAGTGGTTATATCGGTTACTGTCTGTATCAGTTCTTCAGGGGATGAATAGCCATGCATCCTTGAATGGGCTGAATTTACACTAAGATAACGTCCTTCAGGGGTTGACTGAAATATGCCCTCTACTGCGTTATCAAAGATGGAGCGGTACTTCTGTTCAGCCCGACGAAGCGATACCTCAACAGTTTTCAAACCTGTAATGTCCTCGAGGGTCTCAATGCCGGCTATAGTGTTTTCTGAAGGGTCCTTGATCGCTGCTGCGGTAAAGTAGAGCCATGTCCCTTCCTTCATGTCCGGGAAATACCCTGTTGCCTCATAAGCTCCATCAATAAGGTTTGATCTGCTATATATATTACCGTACCATCGTGCAATCTCGTCTTCGGTAGAACTTTCGAGGACTAAATCCACAAGACACGGCCTCTTCTCGGGATAAAACGCCTTCCAGTGATCTGAGGTACCCAGCACATCTTTTGCCTTGACACCACTATATATTTCAAGGGCTTTGTTCCAGAGAATGACGGTATGGTCTTTATCGATGGCGAATTGGGGAATTGCAGATCATTCTGCAATGACCGCCAATTTATCTCTGCTTTTCCGTAAAGCAATTTCTGCCTGCTTGCGGTCTGTGATGTCGGTGTGGACTCCGATCAAGCTGATGACCTTTCCGTTTTCATCCTTGACGGCATCGGCTCGAAGTAAGACCGGGAATCGTCGCCCGTTTTGGCGACCATTTCGATCTCACCATGCCAGGATTTTCCGGCCATGATTGTTTCAAAGACCTTCTTGACGATATCCTTATTTCCATACAGTTTGGCGGGATGCAGACGGGAAACTTCTTCCTGGGTGTAGCCGAACAGGTGATCAAAGGCCTCATTCTGGTAGAAGTGATGTCCATCGGCGGTCGACATCCCGATCGCATCGCCGGTAGCATCGACAGCCGTCTTGATGCGTTGTATTTCCTCCTCTGCCTGCTTGCGCTCGGTGATGTCGCGGGAAATGGAAAGAGCGACCCGTCTACCGAGATACTGGAACTGGCGGATGTTGCTCTCCACGGGGATCTCCCGTCCATCCTTCGTCACATGAATCGTCTCCGCGAGAATGTCTCCCTGGGAAGTAAGGCCAGTTCGCTTGTCGGCAATCCGTTCATATTCCTCCGGCATCGTGATGTCCCGGGGCGTGAGAGACAGCAACTCATCCCTCGTATACCCCAGACGGCGACAGGCCACATCATTAACCTGGAGAAAACGCCCGGGCAGACCTCTCTCATCCAGATCGTGCACGAAAACGGCGTCGTTCATTCCCTCGAAAAGGACGCGATATTTCTCTTCACTCTCCCGCAGCTCCTCCTCCGCCTGCTTGCGGTCTGATTCCGATTGCTCCAGTTCTTTGATTCTCTGTTTTAAGACGGATATCTCTTCGATTAATTCCGGATTTATGCTGGACGGATCTTTCATCTGGTCTCCATATGATGATAAACAATGCCAAGATATATCAACATATTGAAGAAGTTTAGCGAATATCCATTAAGGTGTCAAATGCTAATTTATGTGAAACAATGAATAAATGACATTGTAAAGAATATTGTAAATCTGTCAAGTTCATTTTACTGCCTGTACACTCATCACGCAATAGAGATTATGGCGTCAGATGAACGTAGCCTTTCGCCTTACTGTCGCAATCTGCTAATTAGGAGGTCTGGATATCAGATTTACTTAGGAAGTGAGTTAATTAACTTTTGAATCTTTTCCGGATTTTTCTTTTTTGTTTCCTCTATGTAACCCACGATGGCCTGAACCGTTTTAAACATACCGCTTTCAGCTTTAGAAGAAAAAATGGAAGCAAACCTTGAATCAGGGTAAATAAGCGATTTATACATCATAAGGGTTTTCTTTTCGTATAGAATGAATTGGACCATTCCTTTACTGTCAATTAATGAGTCCGACTTAACCAGATACCAACTGATTTCATATCCGTTGTTCTCTAACCTTTTAAAAACATTTCCAGTGGAGTATTTGCTGTTCGCAAGCGGCCATGGGGTGTGCATTTCAAAATCGACGATTATTTCATTCTCAGATATTTTTTTTACGGGATCGGATTTAATTAAATCAGGGATATATCCTTTTTGATCCTGGTAATCAGAAAAAAGGGCTGCTGCTTCAACGGGTAATACATCAATCAGGGCAAAAATCGTTATTTCGGGCCAGGGGCGTCCTGGAATCTCTTTGGAATGAATGATTAATTCCTTATTAGTAAGTTTCGCCAGTTCCGTTGGAGTGAGTCCTGCAAGGGAAGTCATGGAGAAACTTGAGGAAGCATACAGGGTGAAAATAAATGCGAAAAATAATTTTAAAATCATTTTCTAACCTCACAGTCTTTAAACATACTTGATGTAACATCGCCGCCGCTTATGCTGGCGGGCGTCGAAGAATTTCCATTGGGCCTGAACTTTGTTATTGGTTTCCAGTTCAGGATTGCTTTCCGCCTTGAGGATGTTATGGCGTACGTAGATTTTATTGAATTCGTGCATCAACAGCGCATTGACACCTTTTCCCTGGAGGTCGGGCCGGACCGCGATCAGGCACATTTCGACCGTATCGTTTTTTCGCAAAGCCCTTAATAAATGAATAAATCCGAAGGGCAACAGTCTTCCCCAGGCTTTCCGAAGGGCTAATGCCAGGGAGGGAATGGTAATGCCAAAGGCGGCCACCCGGTCCTCCCGGTCTAAAATAATCGAAATATAATCGTGCCGGATCAGTCTGAAATACTGGTTAGTGTACATATCGATCTGCTTTTCCGTCAGGGGAACCACCCCGTAAAGACCTTCGTAGGACTCATTGAGAAGATGAAATATTTCTTTTGCATAGGGGAGAAGTTCCTTGCCCCTTTTAACCTGCAGCACCTTGAGATGATTTTTTCGGGTAACGACCTCAGCCAGTCGCTTCAGCTTTTCATGAATACCTGCAGGTACTTTAACCTCGAACTCCACCCAGTCCACATCTTTTTGATATCCATTTTTCTCCAGATGGACCGGATAATAGGAGAAATTGTAGATCGTCCCCATGGTTCCAAGCTCTTCAAATCCTTCCACCAGCATGCCTTCAGGGTCCAGGTCAGTAAAACCAAGGGGTCCATGCACGGACTGCATTCCTTTTTCCTTGGCCCAGCATTCGACCGTCTTGAGCAGGGCCTCAGACACCTGTTCGTCATCGATAAACTCGATATAGCCGAACCGCAATGTGTTTTTTCCCCAGGTTTCGATATAGCGGTTATTGAGGATTCCGGCAATTCGGCCGGCGGGTTTTCCATTTTTGAAGGCCAGCCAATATTTTACTTCGCAAAACTCAAAGGCCGGGTTTTTATCCCATCGGAACGTTTGCAGTTCGGTAAACCGCAATGGAGGCACCCAGAAGGGATTTCCGGCATACAGGGAATAGGGAAACGATACAAATTGCTTCAGGCCTCTGATCCCGGTTACCGGTTTGATTTCGACGCCCATAGTCTTCCCTGCATTAAATAATCTTCAGTTGTTTTCCAACCTTTTCAAAGGCGGACAGGACCCGATCCAACTGGGAATCGGTGTGGGTGGCCATGAAACTGGTTCGCAGAAGCTCTCTTCCGGGAGGAACTGCCGGACTGACGATCGGATTGACAAAGACCCCCTGGTCAAATAACAAACTGCACATTTTATAAGTCTTGACGGCATCTTTGATCATAACCGGAATAATCGGCGTTTCGCTCGTTCCGGTATCGAATCCCAATGCTTTATACCCGTTGAGCATCTTCCGTGTATTCTTCCATAACCGTTCCAGAAGCTCCGGATCTTCGTCCACAACGTCCAACGCCGCACTCGCCGCTGCCACTAAAGCGGGCGGAAGACTCGCGCTGAACATCATGGAGCGGGCCGTATGCTTGATGTAATCAATGATCGTCTGATCCCCGACGATGAACCCGCCGATGGCGGCCAGTGATTTGCTGAAGGTCCCCATAATCAGGTCCACCTGGTCTTCCAATCCGAAATGTTCCGCGGTCCCGCGTCCCGTTTTACCCAGAACGCCAATTCCATGGGCATCATCCACCATGATCCTGGCTCCGTAGGTTTTTGCCAGTTTGACAATGGAGGGTAAGTCGGCGATATCGCCTTCCATACTAAAGACCCCATCCACGACGATCAGCTGGCCATAGTCCTTGTTGTCTTCGAGAACACGGTGCAGATCGTTCATATCGTTATGGCGGTATTTTTTTAGTTGGCCAAACGACAACCGGCACCCATCGAGGATGCTGGCATGATCGTATTTATCAAGAATGGCGACATCGCTTCGTCCCAGAATGGTCGAGATCGTTCCCAGGTTGGTCTGATATCCGGTGGCAAAAACCAAGGCCGCTTTCCGACGGAAAAATTTTGCCAGCTTACGTTCCAGGTCGGCGTGAATTTCAAGGTTCCCATTCAAAAATCGCGAACCGGCGCAACCGGTGCCGTATTTTTCCACGGCCTTGATGGCGGCTTCTTTTACCCGTGGATGGCAGGTTAATCCCAGGTAATTATTTGAGCCGATCATGATCACCCGACGGCCTCCCACGATGACTTCGGAATCCTGTGGGGATTGGATTTCCCGGAAGTAAAAATAATTCCCGGACTCCCGAAGTCCACGGACTATGTGGTTAACAAGATTATCGCATTTTTCAAAAATATCCATCGTTCGTTTTTACCTCACAACCAATTGTTCTTACGATACCAGTCGACGGTGATTTCTGTTCCTTGAATCAGGTCGATCATTGGACTGTATTCTAACATATTTTTCGCTTTGGTAATATCACAATTACAATTTTCCTGCACCATTTCTTTTGCCTTACCGCGAGTGAGTAAACACGGCTGATCCGTAAAATGACATATCGTCTCGTTGATCGCTCCGATTCCACGAATCAGGCATCCCGGAACGCGCAACCGAAATGCCCTTGTTCTCATCGCAGCCGAAAACGCATCGCCAATTTCTTCCATCCGGTAACGTCGCCCGTCCGATATGAAAAAAATCTCGCCGTCTCCCACTCCAGTTCTACCAGACTTGACCAGCGAGTCCACCAAATCGCTCACGAAGCACATACTGATCCACCGGGTCACCCCCAGGAGACTGAATTTAACCTTTTTCGCGATAAGCCTTAAAAGAGATAAAAATGCGCGATCACGAGGCCCGTAAACCGCACTCGGGCGAAGAATAGTAACCGGAATACGGCTGCGATGATCCAACACCGCTTCCTCGCCGATCCGTTTGCTCTTACCATAAGATGAAATTGGAAAATTAGGATCCGATTCCGCCTTCATCCGTCCGTCAACGCCCGGGCCCGAAGCCGCCTGGCTCGAAAGATAAACAAACTTCTCCATTTTCGGATTATGTTCCAAACAGGCCCGAATCAGATTCTCCGTTCCACCGGCGTTTATCGTAAAAAAATCTTCTTCGCGTTTCGCCTTCGTTGTACCGGCTAAATGGTAAACGCAATCCACCCCGGCAACGGCTGACGACAGCGAATTCTTATCAACGCAATCGCCATATACAATCTCTACCGGTAAACCCCTAAGCCAGCACAGATCGCTCGTTCGGCGCACAAGGCAACGGACCCTTGTCTCGCTTTGTACCAATTTCTCAACTAAATGGCTGCCAATAAACCCGTTGGCGCCTGTTACTAATACCTTCAACGATCAGTTTCCTGTAATTTGGAAATTAACTGATAGGAATTTGCTTTCCAGCATATGTTATGAATAACACAAGAAAAGCAATTTCTCAATACGAACGTGCCGATCTGTTGAATGCCATTGTGCTCGATCAGTTTCAGGAAAATACCTTATTTGCCGCCCGCTATCGCTCGATAAATGTAGACAAGAGTGGATAAAGGATTAGTTTTTTGCCCCTCCGACCCCGATCTATCTTCTTTGGGCAACAACCTGTCAAAGCTTAACACTGCCTTAACTCGGGGAGTTTCCCCTTTCTATCTTCGCAGAAATGTCTTCAAATTGACTGATCTGAACAGAACCATCGGGGAACTTGGCGATGATTTCCAAGTCACCTCCCATGGCCTTGATAA
>JAPLKD010000281.1 GCA_026388245.1 Pseudomonadota bacterium
TGGCGCCTGTTACTAATACCTTCAACGATCAGTTTCCTGTAATTTGGAAATTAACTGATAGGAATTTGCTTTCCAGCATGCGATAAGAATAATATAAGAAAAGTAAATTATCAATACGAACGTGCCGATTTGTTGAATGCCACTGTGCCCGATCAGTTTCAGGAAAATATCTTTTTTGCCGCCCGCTATCGCTCGATAAATGCGGACAAGAGTGGATAAAGGATTAGTTTTTTGCCCCTCCGACCCCGATCTATCTTCTTTGGGCAACAGCCTGTCAAAGCTTAACACTGCCTTAACTCGGGGAGTTTCCCCTTTCTATCTTCGCAGAAATGTCTTCAAATTGACTGATCTGAACAGAACCATCGGGGAACTTGGCGATGATTTCCAAGTCACCTCCCATGGCCTTGATAATGCTCCTGGCTTAAATGTCTGGCATGGCGCAATTCCTGTAAAGGCATTGCATCCAGTAGAACCCTTGTCTTCTCAGCGGCCCTTTTCCGTGCAGCGGGCTTCATTTTTTCCCTTAGTATTGAATAAGGTTTGCTCATAATGCATCTCCCTGTTTTTTCTCGAAAGACTTCAAATGTTCCTCCAATATGTTTTCAGCCAAAGGTACATGTTTTTCATACCAGCGTGTACCACCTGTTTTTCTACCACCAATCAGAAGAATGGCTGTTCTGTGCGGGGATCAAAGGCATAAAGGATTCTATATGGTTTACCTTTGTGCTGAATCCTCAGCTCTCTTAGTGAGCCGTACTTGGTCCCTTTGATATCCGAACTGTAAGGGTACGGCAGATGAGGCCCCTTTTCTTCCAACAAACCGACAACCGCGTCAATATCGATCTGTTCTTCCTCGTCCAAACCAACCTACCATGCTTCAAATTCGTCGGTATATTCAACTTCCCATGCCATGAAAGAAATATAACCTCCAAGGAATATCCTGTCAACAGTTTTTGCTATAATGAACACCGTTTGAGCTCTTCACATTTTTCAAAATGAATATCCCGTGAAACAGCGTCTTTGTTGACTTTCCAACGATATTAAGAAATCCGTGAAAATGTTTCACGGATTTTCTCAAGTTGGTCTCCAGGTCTCCCTTTTGCCTGTCATCACGAGCGACCTCCGGGGATAAGCCGAAGCCCCGAGCTAAACCTTGAGGATTGCGATCTCAAAAATGTGATTCCCAGCGTTATTATTGATTTTCCGGTGATTTTAAGACTCTCCGCAACAGTTGCGGAGAGTTCCGGTTCCTCAGAAAAAAGTATTAAAAGTAAAATCGTGCGAAGCAACGCTTGTATTGACTTTCCGGAGATTTCGATAATTGCACCAAACGTTGGTGCAACTTGATCCGGCAGGCTCTCCGGTCTCCGGTGGGGGAGGAGCGGAGAGCGCAGAACTGAGAGGGGAAAGGGGAAAGAGACAGGCTAAAGGAGAAAAGCGGGCAAAAATCACTGTTCGTCATTTACTATACACTAATTGCCCCAAAACAGCACTTTAAGCCCAGTGACGAAAAATGGATTAAGGATTGATGGATTAAAGGATTAAGATAATCCATAATTCCTACTCCATAATCCAATCTTCTCAAGGTTTACCCCGTGAAATGTGGTTGCTTTTCTATTTCACCGGGGGGTTGGTCCGACCCCAATTACATTACATAACGAACTCGACCTTGACCCGTGCCCCGGTTGCTTCAGCGATCTTTTCAAGGGTCTTGAGCGTGAAGCCCTTGTACTCGCCGTTTTCGAGCCGCGAAATAACCTGCTGACTGGTACCCATGAGCTTCGCCAATTGTTGTTGCGACAGCCCTTTTTTTTCACGCAGCTTCACAATCTTAGTTGCCAGATTAAGCGCTTCACACTCTTCCTGATAATAAGCTTTAAACTCGGGATCCTTGATGTCTTCCTGCAACCTGCTTTGGAACGTACGAACTTTGCCTTTTTTCATATTTCACCTCCCGCAGAAAACCGGCGCATCCATTCTTCCATGCGTCTTTCCGCCAGCTCAATGTCCTTCTTTTTCAATTGTGGTTCCTTCTTGGAAAACGCGTGTACCAACACTATCTGATCAAGCACTTGGAAGAAATAGAGGATGCGGTACTGATTCGAGCCATAATGTATCCTCAATTCTCTGATCTTACCCCTGACAATATCGGCATAGGGCCTCTTTAGGTTCGGCCCTTGCTCTGCTAAAAGCGATAGGTGTGCAGCCACCTTCGCCCGTGATTTCTTGCCTAACCTATCAAGAAAATCATCGATCGGCGAATCACCCCGATCAGCCGTGTAGAAGACAAGATTGTACAAGCATACCTCCACGCAATGTTCATTACATACATCATATTTGATGTATTGTCAAGCTGATTAGTTTTTTGTCACTAAAAATTGCTTTTTTGAACATTCTAATTTCTACCATATCTATTTGCTACAAATTACCCCAAAAACAGCACTTTAAGCCCTAAAAGTGGATTAAGGATTGATGGATTAAAGGATTAAGGTAATCTATAATCACTACTCCATAATCCAATGTTCTCAAGGATTTGGTCCGACCCCAATCAAACAAACACTGTGAGCAACAACGGTTTTCGGCGATGAAGGAGCTGTAAATCTCTTCCGGCTTTTCCGAAAGAGGTGTTGAAAGTTGTTTAAGCAATAGGCTGTTAAACATTTTCACCAACTAAACGATTAAGAATAAAGGAGTTATCGAGAATTACGAATTGAAATGGAGGATAACTGCGTGACCAACAGGGCCGAAGGCTCGGTTAAAGTGACTGGTTATATCTCTTTATATTCAATGTCCTTAAGCGTTAATCCGTCAGAATTTTTCCAGGCAGTAAGCCCATTTGCATTCCCTCCATGAATGACAGCGGCGGCGGCACTGGGACTTGAAAATTCTATATCTTCAGTAAATAGTAAAAATCTTTTTCTTGTTTGAGCTTCCCATTGGCTAATAATTCTTGCCGCAATTTGTGGGCAAAAGGAAATTTATCAGTTGAAGGCCGTTCCTCTAATACAGCTTGTGACTCCTTAAAAACAACAAAACCCTTTGGTAGTAAACGTCCCGAAGCTTTAACGTTTTTTGTCTCACAAAAGAGATCATCTTTCTTTGTTAGTTTACTCGAAAATACTGTTTTGGGAACAAGGAAGTCTGCACCGAGGATGGGCATTAATTGATGAATTCTTTCTAAAAATATTTCCATATCCGCACGGTCTGCTTCTGAAAGCTTAGACCCACTTTCCTGTGTGTTCATAAGTTTTACACGACCAGCTTCTTTGGCTTGCTGAATTAATCTTCCTTCAAGATATTGTGCGTGAGCTTTATTTAAATTCTCATCCTTGCTTACGACAAATACAATCGAATTCCAATAATCTTTAGTAAGATGCTGCTTCAGTCTTTGTTTAATTACAGCAGCTTCGCCAATATATACTGCTGGATCTCCTGTCTCAGGATCAATGCCATAAAGAAAATATACACCAGTTTGTTCGGACTCTGGCCTTCCCAATATATCTTCAAAGTCACTTCTTGGGCCAGAGATTGCCTTGCCTGTCCAATTTGAAATCTCAGCGGTTCTCAATCGGTTTGGGTCGCCATTGATAAGAAATAGTTTAATAGTCGCTGTTTTCATTTTCCCCTCAATCTATCCGTTGCATGCGGCCGTTATGCCTTAAGCCTCTGGCAGTCAAAAGCTTTGATCTAAAGCCTCAGCGCATTGCCCAATGCGTGCACCGCTGCAATCAATCCTAAATCCCCAACACGCTTTACAAGTACTGCCATGGCGATTTCTTTCGCCCATAAAAACTATTGTTTTCGAGGCCCTATCTCTTGTTAGACTTCTTCTTGCATAGATTTGCTCACCTGTCGTTGATAAAAAGGAAACACCCTGAGTCCCGATATGTTTGTAAAATCCGGTCAACCTCGAACACCTAATCCGGAAAAGGTCGAACACCTAATCCGGAAATCATCGAACACCTAATCCGGAAAAGGTCGAACACTTTTTACTCATTCACCGGATTTGGTGTTCGGGTAAAAACGGATTTCTTATCCTCCCTGCCTGACATGATACACTGCCCCCAAAAAGTTATGGAGGCATAGTTGAAAAAGAAAGGGAGGAAATTGACAATGAGAAAACTGAAGGAAGCTGCACGGCTGTACCTGGAACACAATCTGGGTGTGCGCCCTATTGCCCGGGCATGTAACATCTCCACCTCTACCGCCTCGGTGTATGTGGAGAAACTGAAGGGATTGAGTGTTCCATATAAAGAAATATCTGATATGGACGAAGAGGTGCTTTCGGGTCTGCTCTTTCCCAAAGAAGAGAAGACAGGAGGAAAACAGTTACCTGATTTTAACTACCTTCATGGGGAATTAAAGAAGAAAGGGGTAACCCTCCAACTTCTCCATGAGGAGTACAAAAGAGATAACCCAAACGGGTATGAACGGACCCAATTCTACCATCTTTACGATGAATGGGCTAAAAAGGCAGATCCCGTCATGAGGTTTACCCATAAGGCGGGAGAGAAGATGTTTGTCGATTTCTCCGGAGACAAACCTCACTATCAGGATCCTGCAACAGGCAAAATTATCGAGGCTGAACTCTTTGTCTCCGTTCTGGGGGCAAGCTCCTATATATTTGCCCGGGCAGTGCCGAATCAGACAAAAGAGAGTTTTGTGGACTGTAATATCAAGGCTTTGGAATTTTACGGAGGATGTCCTGAATGTCTGATCCCTGATAATCTCAAAGGTGCAATAACCCGTGCGTGTTACTACGACCCTGAGATCAACAGAACCTTTGCCGCAATGGCAGAACATTATCACGTTGCCGTCCTTCCCGCGAGAGTAGCGAAACCACGGGACAAAGCGAAAGTGGAAAGCGGTGTACTTCAAGCCCAGCGCCGCATACTCGCCGTACTCAGAAACAGGACATTCTTCAGCATCACCGAACTCAATAAGGCCATTGACGAAGAGAACAAAAAACTGAACCTGAGGCCCATGGCGCTCATTAATAAATCCCGGTACGATCTCTTTATGGAAAGTGATAAGCCCGTATTAAAACCCCTTCCGTCAGAGCGGTTTGTCATCGCATCATGGAAAAAGGCAAAGGTCCATATCGACTATCATGTAGCGGTAGAGAAGACATACTATAGCGTCCCCTATACCCTGATCGGCCAATCGGTGGATATCAGATATACGGGTTCCCTTGTAGAAATATATCACAAGGGTAAAAGAGTGACTTCTCATGTAAGAATTAACAAACCGGGCGCTTTTGTAACGGAGAACCTCCATATGCCCCATCAACACCGGCAGTATCTCGAATGGACCCCGGAGAGAATCAAGCTGTGGGGAGCAAAGACAGGACCCTCTACAAAAGAACTGATGGATCAGATCATGGAGCACCGGGACCATCCGGAACATGGCTTTCGAAGCTGCCTCGGGATTATCCGTCTTTCAAAGACATGCTCTCCTGAACGGGTAGAGGCTGCATGCAAAAGGGCATTGGAAATAGAGGCATACAATTACAAAAGCGTAAAGTCCCTCCTGGAACGTAATCTCGAAAACATACCTCCAGCCCACAAAAAAAACATCATTGTCCTCCATGCCAATATACGAGGAGGCAGTTACTACCAGGAGGTGACCCATGATTGAGGCAATCGTTGAAAAACTCCTTGCCATGAAGCTTTATGGTATGGCAGAGGGTGTAAGGGAGCAGATGAATAGTTCTGCATACCGGGACCTGAGCTTCGAAGAAAGGTTTGGTTTTCTTGCTGATAAAGAAAAACTTTACAGGGAAAACAGACAAATAAAGACTCTTCTCACCCATGCCCGTTTCAGGCACCCCAATGCCTGTTTTGAAGATATCGACTTCAGGACCAGGCGGGGACTCAACAAGGGCACAATGCTTAAGTTCATCCAGAACGAATGGATAAGGAGCCACCAGAACATTATTATTATCGGGCCTACCGGTGCCGGAAAAACTTTCCTCGCCTGTGCACTGGGGAATAGCGCCATAAGGCAGGGGATGCGCACCCTCTATGTGAGACTGCCGCGACTGGCACAGGAGCTCAGGATTGCGAGGGCCGACGGGAGCTTCGGAAAACTCCTCGAACGGATCCAGAGGATGAGATTGCTCATAATTGACGACTGGGGTATTAACCTCTTTACAGATGCCGAAAGGAGAGACATCCTTGAGATTGTGGAAGACAGACACGGTGTACGGTCTACTATTATTACAAGTCAGTTCCCCATCGATACATGGCACGATATCATAGGAGACCCGACCCTTGCAGACGCCATATGCGACAGGGTCATCCATAATGCCCATAAAATTATACTGACACCAGGAGAAGAATCCATGAGAAAAATACATTCAGGCTTGACATAGGTCGAACACTTTTATAAAGTAGTGACGGCAGGGAAAGGATTACTGAAACGCCGTTCGGATAAAACCGGATTGAGTGTTCGAATAGACCGGATTAAACAATATGTTCATAAGCTTCATCAAATGAGTGGTCGACTGGAAAAGTATTTCCTTTTCCGCCGCTTGGATGACCCATACGTCCTCCTTCCAGAACTTTGCCTCACTCTGAAGTGGCATAACAGTTAATGTGCCACTATACTTATTTTGAATATTACACTTGTGATGAAGGAAAGACAAGAATTTTTCTGCCTGCATAATCAACAGCTAATTTATGCTCAATGTTTTTTGGTGATATTTAATGGTGAAAGCAAAAATACTTTTTTACAGTTTATCTGTTCAGGATTGCCGATTGAAAGAAAGTATGAAGGAAGCAATAACATGCTGAGGACTACAGGAAGCTATACGTACCAAAACCTGCTATCTCTCTTAATATTAGTTACTTACACCCTGTTTTCCTTTTGTCTGTTTTCTTCTCTCTCATAGTACCTTCTTCTTGTAAATATAGCATATGATAATCCGTCACGTTCAGTCTTTTTTGGAGTAACCATCCATCCCCGTTTCCCACCTTCACGGCAAGCGTCTTAGTGGACAGGCGCCGATACGCCGTCTCGCCGGTTCGGTTCTTCTCGCCTGCTTACAACTGCGGTGGCTTTTTCTTCTCCGGCGCAGGTTCCGGGGCAATAGGTATCCGCAGTTTCACTAAAGTCGGGGAAATCCACAGTTCTTCAAGCCACAGATAATCTTTTTATGTAACATGGATAAAGGCGGATAAGGGCGGATGTAAGGTTCCATGCTCATGCTTCGCATAAAAATAAACGCACAATATCCCTGAAAGGGATGATGTGTCTGACCCGAATCGTCGAGGTATCGCGATTCGGGTCGGTAGCTCTATGGTTTTCATCCGTATGTATCCGATGTTATCCATGTTAAAAGAAGGTCTTTCATCTACTATCAACTATCAACTGTTTCTAAGGTCGGGGCAATCGAGGTTCGCAGCAAAGAAATAGTCCTGAGAATCGGGGAGTTTTTCTGATCGGATTTCTGCCTGAACCCCAGGAAGAAGTTTTAAAAGTAAAATCGTGCGAAGCATTGTCCTTGTTTACTTTCCGGAGATTTCGACAATTGCCCCAAATGTTGGGGCAATTTTATCAGACAGCTCCTCGGGCCTTCGCTTGTAACTTACCAGGTCGTTCATCACCCCATCCACATCATACCCCTTATCAGGACAAACAGATGAGAGGCAATAGGCTTACCTTCCGCCATTCATTTCCTTTGCTACAGAGTCGGGATAGATGCGAGGATACTGTCCACAATGTTGGCTTTAAGGGAAACTTCCCTGTAGATGCCCTCCACACAGGATGCATCGAGCCCTTCAAAATCTTTTTCCATAGGGGTTACAATGACGCCGCCCATTTCGATAACTGCAGGGCTGACCACGACCCGGTCGTTACCTTCTTTGAAAAAGGCATCAGGACGGTGTTTTGCACGTGGGAAAACAAGGAGACGCCATCTTTCTTCTTTGTGGAAAACAGCAATACTCACCATTGGCTCCTCATCCGTATGAAGGTCTTTTTTCATAGCCGCGAGGATCCCCTTAAACACGCTCGAAATACAAGCAGGGTCATCTCCTTCAATTATGATAATCTCGCGTCCAAGGTCCCTTGCACGTAAAATATAAACACCGTCAACCCTGGTTATCCTGGTAAGGTTCTTTTCTTCCGGGCATTCCTTTTCGATCGGCATCTGTCCGGATGGGATTGCCTGAAAGTGAAGGTGATCCGGTGCGGAAGCGCCGCATTTTGGCCCGTTATAGAGTATCGTCCAGCGGTCACCAAAATCACCTGCGATTCTAAGGAGGGTATCGATATGCTCAGCAATGGCCTGGGGATGATGGTTTAAACGGGAAATAGTTAAATGAGAAGGGAAAACAGGCGCTGGGTTACACAGGATAAGGTATAAATCCCGGTAGAAAATTCCTTTCTGACCTTCAGGGAGATTATTGAGGCAGAGGAAACATGGCCGCCCGTTTATTGCTTTTTCCTCCACATCGGCCATGGTGCTCTTGATTCTTCCGGGATTGTGCTGGATGCGGACGGAAAATCCATCACAAACAATCTCACGTGTCCTCACATTCTTCAGTGATTCATACCCTTCCCGGAGTTGCAGCCATGTTTTTTTCTGTTCTGACAGGAGTTCAAGACAAAGTTCGGGGAGGCTCTTCGAACCTTCTCTCGCGTCGTAGGTGGCATATACCTTATCTATTATTCATCTCCTGCCTTGCAAGAATTTCATCAGTCCGAACCTTATCCTTAAAGGCGTCGTTACGATTTGACTCTTCTACGGAGAGCGCCGCATCGGTATTCCCCTCCCAGCGCCTGCAAAGATAGAGGCTCTCATAGATCCTCCCGATCAGGTATTCCCGTGATATCCGAAGTGCCGCTGCATAATCCTCGCCATAGCTCACATCTATAAATCCTGTCTTGCGCATCAGGCTGGTACTGAATGCCCGCGGGGCGCCAAGACCGTTTACGCGCAAGGCGTTATTGTGACCATTATCGTAAGTCCATTCGGAATGGTCGATGAGCCCCGGTGGAATAACTTCAAGATTGAAATTGACGATGGTGTATGAACCGATTACCATTGCGTAATTTCCCTCACGGAGCATGTCGACGATTTTCCGGAGGGTGTCAGTACCGGCATAGAGGTCATCAGAATCGAGCTGAACCATGTAGCGCCCGCAAAAATCACTGTAAATGGCTTCGTTCCAGCATCCGCCGATGCCGAGATCAGTCCTCGCAGGGATGACAAGTTTCAGGGCAGGATATTGCGTGGCCAGACCTGAGAGGACCGACGTTGTACCATCTGTGGAGTGATTGTCCACAACGATGACATTGAAAGGAAAATCCGTTTCCTGCGAAAAAGCGCTTTTCACGGCATCAGAAATTGTTCCTTTACGGTTCTTTACGGGTATGATTATTGATGCCTCTGTGGAAAAAGGCTGTGATTTATTGTTGGCCTTTCTTAGAGTACCTGCCGGAAGATATGCTCCTATCTTTCTGAGATAATCAGTAAATACGAGCTCCATCTCCTTCTGAACGGACTGGTTTCGTGGATCCACATAGGCAAAATGTTTCCCGGCATCTTTGGAGTCGTCCTCCCCGGCTATTGTATAGAGTGATTCTTGAAGATGATGGACTTGGTGTTCGATGGAAACCTTCAGACGAAGTGCGTAGATACCTGCATATTGAACTTGTGGTATTCCACCATACTTTTTAAAGGCTTTTTTGATGGCTTCTGTCAAGAAGAGCATTGTGGAGCCAAAGTTAAAATCATCACGGACGCTCCCCATCTGATAATCATTCAGCGGACGAAGGATCTTCTTCTCTTTCTTACCTTCCTCATAGAAATCGGAATAGACCATGCCTGCCTTTGTGGACTCGGCTGCATCCAGCATTCTCTCCAATCCCTCGGGCTCAAACGAAACCTGTCCGGCGCCGGGTAAAATAAGAAGATACTTTGTTCGGGTCTCAGTCAAAACATGCTCAAGCGTTTCCTTTGATGTGAGAGGGCTACCCGCAAGGACACGACAACTGTCCATTTTTAAATCAACCGGTTCCTGGCTTAAAATAATGACATTCTCGACCAGGCCGGACTCTGTAAGGGAATGCAGGGTCTTCTCAAAGCGAGGAGCAGAACTGTACGGGGTAATTACGGTGATAGGTTTCAATGATGAGCTCCAAATAAAGCAAAGTGTTTAAGGTTGCCTTATAATAACATATTCCGGCACTACACATCACCACTTATCTCCATATAGGAGATCAAGGACGTTAACCCTGTTCATATGAAATATTACGTAACCCTCTCAGTCTTGTTTTAACGGTAT
>JAPLKD010000090.1 GCA_026388245.1 Pseudomonadota bacterium
CCCGAGAAGGTTGAAATTGAAGAAGACAGTCTGCTATACGTGGAGAATGCTATAAAAAAGGCAAGGAAGATAGGGGAAAGGTTCGGGCTCTATACAATCGCCGATGATTCCGGCCTTGAAGTGGAGGCGCTTGGAGGCAGACCGGGGGTACATTCTTCCCGCTACGGAAAAAACGATGACGACCGGATTAACAGGCTACTTGACGAGTTGAGAGACATGCCATGGGAAAAAAGAAGCGCAATTTTTAAGGCCTATATCGCCTGCTATATCCCGGAAAAGGAAATCAGTTATGTCTTCTATGGATGCCTGAAAGGGTTTATCGGTTTTGAAAGAAAAGGTGAAGGCGGGTTTGGCTATGACCCTGTTTTTTTTGTCCCCGGATTAAATAAATATGTGGCTGAACTCACGAGAGAGGAGAAAAACAGAGTGAGTCACAGAGGCGGGGCATTACAGGCATTCAAAGATTTTATCAAAGGGGATTTTTTCAGCAATTCCAGAGCGTTAAACCTGTAAAATGGTTTTATATCAAAATTCGCTATTCTAAATTCTAAATTGGTTTTATTGGTGGTCCCAGCGAGTTTCGAACTCGCGTTACCGGCGTGAGAGGCCAGCGTCCTAGGCCACTAGACGATGGGACCAGTTAAGGAAAGAATAGTATCAGATATCATTGATATTTTCCAGTTAAAAATTGCCTGAGAAATAACTATCAATTTTTTTGCGTCCAGCTTTGAGCCATCAGCTATGAACTATGAGCCAATTTTTTACCGCATATCTGCCGGCTGCCCGGTTGCAGCGAGGACACTGCTCCAGACCCGTCCCTTCGGATCTATCTCTTTTCGCCGGGACACGGCAAGCGGGATGGGGACATGGGTGAACTCATCATGCCAGTGGCCTACAACCATATTGGTGCGCCCTGTCATGCCGGCGTGTACTGCGTTATGCCCAAGGAGGAGACAGAAGGCCGCATCGTTCGCATCAGCAGGGACACTCCTGATAATATAGCTTGGATCAATGTACTTCAAATTCATCTCCATACCGATCTTGCTGAAATGTTCCTTAATCTTGTCCCTCAGAAATATGCCAATGTCATTAAAACGTATGTTGCCCGAGGCATCACGTTCCCGGGTAGCCTCCAGGAGGTGCTGACCTGCACCCTCTGCAGCGACAACAACAGCATGACCTCTATAGCGGAGACGCTTTTCGAGGGCATCGAGAAAAACTTCAAGAGAAAAAGGAACCTCCGGGATAAGACAGAAGTTCACTTCGTTGTCTGCAAGGACGGCATAGGCAGCAATAAAGCCGGAGTCGCGTCCCATGAGCTTCACAAGCCCCACACCGTTACGGGCCCCGCACGCCTCACTGTGTGCGGAGGCGATTGCCTTCCGCGCTTCGGAGCCGGCAGTCATAAACCCGAAAGACCTGTCTATGAAAGAG
The DNA here is from genome assembly GCA_026388245.1 of Pseudomonadota bacterium. Classification (GTDB taxonomy): domain Bacteria; phylum Desulfobacterota; class Syntrophorhabdia; order Syntrophorhabdales; family Syntrophorhabdaceae; genus MWEV01. The sequence goes on from JAPLKD010000090.1 coordinate 1,435, forward strand.
ACATCGTTATCGATAGTCTTTGGAATACCAACTATAGCAATCCTGAGCCCCCGGCGGCTGACTTCCTCACTGATGGCACAGGCCCCGCGCAGCGTGCCGTCCCCCCCAATGGTAAAGAGAATCCCGATGTTCATGCGTTCCAGGGTATCCACCATCTCTGATATATCCTGTGGCCCGCGGGATGACCCGAGGAATGTGCCGCCGAACTTGTTGACATCGCCGACTGATTTCGGGGTAAGTTCGAGGGGCGTATGGCCATAATGAGGAATGAGTCCTTCAAAACCGTAAAGGAAGCCATAGACCTTATTTGCACCGTAATGATGGTAAAGACTCATAACGATAGCCCGGATCACATCATTCAGCCCCGGGCAAAGCCCGCCACAGGTTACAATGCCACATCGTAATTCAGCGGGATCAAAGAATATCCTTTCCCTCGGGCCTGCAACCTCCATAGCCGGGGGCTCTTTACCGGCATCAAAAAACACCCTGATATCTGCAGGGTCATTATGGTAGATCAGACGCTGAACATCTCTTGTGAATCGCATACCGGCGAGTGGCGACAATATGCGACACTCACCAAGCCTCTCTATCCCGAAATCCAATGTGGTGTTTTCCATCAATAAGACACTCCTTATGCTTTGAAAAAGGTCGTTCCGACGCCGCGGAGGTCGCTTACAGCCTGTTTTACCCTCTCTGCCATTGCTGTTTCTGCCAAAGCCATATAAGAACGCGGGTCGTATGCCTTTTTGCTTCCCACTTCGCCATCCACTTTTAAAACCCCATCGTAGTTTTTCAGCATGTGGTCAGCAATGGCACGGGTAAAGGCATACTGTGTGTCAGTATCGATGTTCATCTTTACCACACCGTAGTCAATGGCTTCCCGTATCTCCTCGAGTTTGGAGCCTGATCCCCCGTGGAACACGAGATTAAAGCGGGCATCCTTTCCGTAAGTCTTTTCAACGGCATCCTGGCAATCTTTCAGTATCGAGGGTTTAAGCTTCACACTACCGGGCTTGTATACACCGTGAACGTTTCCGAATGTTGCCGCAAGCAGGTAGCGTGCACCCTTGACAGCATTCAACCGGCGGGCAACTTCAAGCGTGTCCGCCGGGGTAGTATAAAGCCGTGCAGCCCCGCTGGCCTTGATTCCGTCCTCTTCTCCCCCTACTGCGCCCACTTCAATTTCGAGGAACAATTCGCTTTTATGGAAGCGTTCCAGCAATGGAAGGGAGATGTCGAGGTTTTCTTTCAAAGGAAGGGCGCTCCCATCAAACATATGGCCGGTGAAAAGGTTAGGCAATCCCTCAGCCCGGCGCTTTTCAGTCTCCTCAACAAGGGGAATCACATAGCTATTCAGCACATCGGCCTGGCAGTGGTCTGTGTGGAGAGCCACGAAAATGGGGTAGCGTGCAGCAACGCGGTGCACATGCTCTGCAATAGAAGCAGCGCCAAGGGGCATGTTCTTCAGGTATGTGCCGGAGGCATGGGCAGCGCCACCGGTGGATATCTGGATGATGCCGTCGCATTGGCTGTCTGCAAGTCCCTTTAACACTGCGTTGGCTGTCTGGAGCGATGTTACGTTAATGGCAGGATAGCAGAAATGGAGTTCCCTGGCCCTGTCAATCATGGCACAAAAAGTTGCGTAATCAGCTACTGGCATAAAAACCTCCTTTTAATTCAGTCGGTTATGTCAAATCCACATATAAATCTTTTCTGGAACATTCAGCTTTCCAGATAATAGTGCCTGATGGGTTTCAGGTCGTCATCCAGTTCGTAGACAAGGGATTTGCCTGTCGGGATTTCGAGCGCAGGTATCTCATCATCGGAAATGGTATCGAGATACTTTACCAGTCCCCGGAGGCTGTTTCCGTGCGCCACAACAATAACACGCTTCCCTGCCCTGATAGCCGGTTCTATTGTTTCATGCCAGTAAGGCAGGACCCTCACTATAGTGTCTTTCAGGCTTTCAGTTACCGGGATGTCCTGTTGGTTGAGGTCTTTGTATCTCGGGTCGCTACCCGGGTAGCGTTCATCGTTTTTCTCAAGAGACGGCGGCGGGACATCGTAACTTCTCCTCCATATGTGTACCTGCTTTTCCCCGAATTTTTGTGCCATCTCTGCTTTGTTAAGTCCCTGCAAAGCGCCGTAATGTCTCTCATTTAATCGCCAGGAGTTATACACCGGTATCCACATAAAATCCGTCTCTTCGAGAACAATCCATAAGGTAGCGATAGCCCTCTTTAAAACAGAGGTAAAGGCAATATCAAACACATACCCTTCTTTCTTTAATATTTCTCCTGCCTGTCGTGCCTCTTCAACACCCTG
>JAPLKD010000130.1 GCA_026388245.1 Pseudomonadota bacterium
ACGATCTCAAATCCTATAGCGAAATTGCCGAGGCACATGTAGATTATCTCAAGAAATTCATCCCGATCTTCGAGCCTCTGTATGCCAGCATGTCGGACGCTCAGAAGAAGAATGCTGATATATTATTCCACCCTCAAGGCCGCACGAAGGCAAAGGCAAAGGGCAAATGATCGCGACTGCAACAACGTCAAGACAGCAAACCCTATTTTGCGATAGGGAATCACTCCAAAAATGGAAGGTCACTATGAAAACCTCAAACATGCGAGTCAGGAAGTTTAGTTTAACAGCAGGCAAGATTATGATGGTGCTCGTCTTTGTCTCAATGATCGGCGGTATATGTATTGCGCCAGCGTTCGGCAAAAATAACAATAAGCACAGAGGATATTATTATACCGGACACAGCCAGCGTGTATATCAGCAGCCCCCTCGTTACTACTACCACCCGGTACCTGTCTATGCGCCTCCACCGGTCGTCTATTACCCGAACCCGTATCAGTCGCCGGGCATCAGCCTCGTCTTCCCCATCAACATTCGATAGGGAATTCTCAGTGTCGACCGCTCAGCGTTCAGGGCTTCGGTGCTCCAGCACGTTGTGCGCGATGCAGTTCGATATGATCGTGGTTTTATTACACCGAGGTCTCCGATGAAGACCAGGGCTGAAGCCCTTTGTTACATGGCTCTAAAAGGTACAATTCCTACGGGAGGTTGCCAGTGTATACAAGGCGTTTTGGTGTCCTACTATTTCTTGCTCTGTTGGTCTCTTTCGAGTTCATCAATGACGCACTTTCGGATGTCAATAGCTCTACACATTCACCGGCAAATAGCAACGAAGGCAAAGGGTCCAAGGCGCAGGCTAAGAATGATAAAATAAGGTACAACGCGGGTCAAGCGCCGCCGGACCCATTGTCCCCTAAATGGAAAAAGGAGACAGTCGATGCAACTGCAGGTGTTGAGTACCTAACTGATAGCGAAAGACAAGCAATCATCGAAATTAACATGGTGCGGACCAACCCGGCGGAATACGCCCGCAGCTTCTTAGTGCCACTTCGATCATACTATCGCAATAAACTCTTACGATATCCGGGCGAGATTGCCATCTCAACCAATGAAGGGATTCGTGCACTTGATGAATGTATCAAAAAACTTCAAGTCACAAAACCTTTGTCTTCACTTTCCCCGAAGAAAGGACTTACGCTTGCTGCGCGTGACCATGCAAGGGATCAGGCAAGAACCGGGGCAACCGGACACACCGGGAGCGATAAGTCAACTTTAGTAGATAGACTAAACCGATACGGCAAATGGGACATTTCTGCTGGAGAGAATATCGACTACGGAAACGGAAATGCCAGAAGAATAGTGACCTCGCTACTCATTGATGATGGTGTGACCTCGCGTGGGCATAGAATAAACCTACTCAACGGTAACTTCAAGTTCGTGGGTGTTTCAATTGGAGCGCATAAAGTCTATAGGCATATGTGCGTAATGGATTTTGCGGGATCATACCGGTAGCCAGGCCATCAATTTCATACAGAATATGGGAGACAACAATACATTCAAAAATCTCTGGTTAGACTGGAATGACATGTTGAAGGATTGAGAGTAATGTATCAAGTCGCTGCAGTTGACGCCTTAATGGCTATTTGGCACAAATGTTTTTGTTATACACACAATATAATTTAAGTCGTTTTTACGAAAAGCAGAAGACTTGTCGTAGTTAAACAAGTTTCAAATGGCTGATTGTTACGGTATCAATTATTTTAGAAGAGACTCATCCTCGCCGCCTTGACCTGCCCCGGAAACATCTGGTATAAGTATAGGGGAAAGGTCAGGCAAAGCGGTGATAAAAACAATTATAAGTATAGGTAAGCGTGTCGTTCAGCCAGTGACGCCCCTATGGCGGCGTATTCCGTTGCGCGTGCAGGGGAAAATACTGGTAATACTTCCGCTACTTGCAATCACAATCTCCGCTGTTTTAGCCCTTTTCGGCAATCATCAGCGTGCCAATATTCAAGACGATATTCAGCGACACTTTCAGATGGTTAGGGGCTTGAATGAAGTTGTCACCTTGATGGTAGATGCTGAAACCGGTATGCGCGGCTATCTTTTAACCAAGCGCGATGAGTTTTTACAGCCCTATGCTACTGCGTCGCAAAAACTCCGCCCTGCAATGTCAGCCCTGCGCGCTTTAGCTGAAGCAGAGCCGCGCCATGATCCGCGACTTAATAAGCTGCGCCTGCTGAACCAAATACAACTCCTGATTGACCGGCAAATGGCAGGCCTCACTTGGCAACATCGGTACGTCACCACATCAAACACCTTTAGTTTTTTTACTAAGGGAATGGCTTTCGATAAAAAAGTATATTATCACCTCGCCAACGGGAAACGGACGATGGATGAAATACGCGCCAACTTAAATGCCATGCAAAACGAAGAAGAACGATTGCTGACCGAGCGCGTACAACAGATCAATACCATTCGGCAGCGAGACTATTTGGCTATTATTCTCGCGCTATTTATCGGATTGGGGACACGCCTCATTGCCCGGTATCTTTTTAACAAGGGGAAGGCAATCGGGTCAGACCTGAAAGAATGAAAATGGAGTGAGTTTCTGTGGATAAAAGGTATTGCTGAATTTACTCGACAAAGAATAAAGCTAAGGGAAAGGATGAAGGATAGATGAAAACCCAAAAAGTGTCCTTGATCATATTGGTTTTGGGGTTGATAGTGCTCTGCCTGATCACGGTTTTTCCTGCTCATGCCTATTCGATACTTGTGTATGGAAGGAAGAGCTGCGGCTTCACGCAGACCATGAGGCAGAACCTGGATAAAAATAAATATCATTATACTTACTATGATGTGGATAAAAATAAAGCGAAATTATCTGAGATGTGGGATAAAATACACCGCGGTTGTCCGTCATGCGCAAGCACCAAGCTGCCGGTAATGGATCTTAACGGAAAGATACTCATAAGACCGTCTTTTGAAGAGGTAAAGAAGAAGATCGGCCCTTCGTAGATCCTGAATAAATGTGTTGGACGTAAGGATTTATTATCATGGGTGTGAGCCCAAGGGTATCTACTTTTTTGGTTGGCTCAATTTTTTTTCAAATCCCGGAATGATTGATTTGATGAATGCATTCCGGAGAAGGTTGATGAAGATCTCCCAGGTACTCGTGCCGGGACTTTCGAGAGTTCCGGAGACAGCGGCCCTGGTCGCCACCTCATTACGGGCTCTGTTTTCGAGAAGCTTTGCTATGCCTCCCACCGTCCACACGTAGAGCGTATGGGAGAGGCTCTTCTCCTGTCTCGAACGATGGTCATAAACCTTCATGTCTTTGAAGATGGGTTTTATGTAACCGTCCACTTTGTTGCCTTTGATCGACAACTCCGAATAGAAGGAGAAGAGGCCCGATTTGATATCGAAATTTCCATAGGCTCGGAAAAGATCGCTCATAGCCTGCATCTGGGTATTCTCAATGGCCATATTGATATTGAAATCATGGTTCTTCGTTGCTGGCCGGAAGGTGCCGGTTACCTTAGTATTGCCCGTTCCCATGAACTTGCCCTTCAATTCGAACGTTGCCGGACCCTCGGTGATCTGATTGCTGAAGTTTCTCAGGTTTGCTTCCATTTGATCGATAGAGAGGCGGTAATTGGGCTGGGTCATCCTGTTTACGTACCCGAAATTGCTCGCTTTGATCCTGAGCACATCTATCCTGATCTTCGAGGTGGGCTCGTTACTCAGTTCTTTTGCAGTACGCACAACCTGCCGGACCATTTTCTTTTCCGCGGCCACAGTCTGCGGAAGATGGAGATAATCGACGTCAGCCCCGTTGATGTCCAGATTCTTCAGGTTGACTACAGCGATACGGGGGTTATATTCCAGGACTCCCTTTGTCGACAGAGTCCCCCTTCGGATGGAAATATTGTGGCGGGTCATGATTGGGTTGAAATAGCTCAAATCCATATCACTCAAATCGAGGTCCGCCTTGGCCCAGGGGTGAGGCTCCCCAAGAAAATTGGCATATCCGTCAACAGCGAGTTTGCCTTTCTCGAAAATCCTCCCCTCCAGGTGGATAGCGGAAGGGTAGACATTGTCAGGATAACGGATATTCCGGATGTTGGAGGCCCGGAAATTGATCTTGTCCATATGGAGTGGCTTGTAAGGTCCTTCATCCACATATGTAACCTCCCCGTCACGGATTGTAAATGCGTTTATCCTGAGGGGATAGATGGACGCGAGGGCTTCCTGCCACCCTTTCTGTTTGAGGGGAACCTTGCTCTCCTTCTCTTTACGAACATGGGTTAAGTTGATGTAGAACTTCGGTCGGCTGAACGATAAATCACCCACCAGACGGCCGGTGAGCACTTCCCTCCAATGAACGCTTGCGTGAAGCCGGTTGATGTTCGCGATGGGCGGATTTGGATTGGCCTCCTGCATCAGAATCAGATTGTCAAGATCCAGAGAGAAGGCGAGGGGATGGAAATAAGCCTTTCCGATATGGACCGTATACCCCTTCAAATTCCCATTAATCCGGTTCTCCATATACCGGCGCAAGGTTTCGCTGCTTATCAAATAGGAGAGTGCAACGATGCCCAGGATTACCGCGGCGATGCTTGAGAGAACCCAGGCTCTCCGTCTGCTTAAATGGAAAAAACTGCTATTCATGAAAAGTCTCCAATTTCATTCCTTGAGTTCCGGTTTCAGAAGAAAACCGTAATCTCCATAGTCGAGACAAATTGCTATGGTATATCGACGTCCGAATAAATCTCCCATATAAGACGCACACCGGATTGTCCGAGAGATACAACAACGAATCTCTCCATGCGACTGAAACGTATGGATACAGGAGCTTGCCGGTTATTGCTATCTCTTTATCCTGTTTACATAATATATATAAGCACGATCATCGCTTTTGTCATAAATAAGTTCTTGCGGAACCATTGT
>JAPLKD010000192.1 GCA_026388245.1 Pseudomonadota bacterium
GGAAGGAAATCTCTCAAAAGGCATGAGACAGCTCAACGGTATCTACACCCAGAAGTATAACTGGAAATATAAAAAGACAGGCCATGTGTTTCAGGGAAGGTATAAAGCCATCATTGTGGATAAAGACAGCTACCTCCTTGAGCTCTGCCGGTATGTAGTCTTAAATCCGGTAAGAGCAAACATTGTCAATCAACCGCAAGACTGGAAGTGGAGCAGCTATCTTCCAACAGCAGGAGTAACTAAGCCGCCTGAATGCCTCACCATTGATTGGATTCTGATTGGATTCTCGGTCAGTTCAGCCAAAAGAAGAAAAGGGCACAGGTGCTCTACAAACAGTTTGTTCTCAAAGGCATAGCTAAAGAGACGCCATGGAAAGATCTTCAGGGTCAGATATTCCTGGGAGATAAAGGGTTTATTGAGCAGTGCAAAATTACCCTCGGTACTCCAACCGATCTGAAAGAGATACCCCGATCACAGAGATATGCCGAGAGACCGGCACTGACTGAGATATTACCTTATAACATACAAAACAGAGCTCTAAGAAATAAGGCAATCCATGATGCCCATGTCACATATGGTTATACCTTGAAAGCTATTGCCGATCATTTAAAGATACATTATACTACAGTCAGCAAGGTTGTGAAGGATGGAGGTAGATAAAACTGATAATTCAAGACCTGACCCCGTGATCGTGACCCCGTGATCGATATTACAATTGGCGGGGTTGACTACATGGGAATAAAAGCATGAAAGCAGTAAAGAACCAAAGTAATCCAGAAGGAGGCATAAAAGTGACAAAGAAAAAACTTGGACGGTTTGAATTAGCAGCAATGAAACAAAAGGGCGAAAAGGTTACATGGATTACTGCGTATGATTTTTGGACCGCGCAGTTTGCTGAAATTGCAGGCATGGACATGATTCTGGTGGGTGATTCTCTGGGAATGTGCGTATATGGCTACGATGGAACCATACCGGTTACAATGGATCAATGTATCGTTCATTGTGAGGCGGTTCGCCGTGCAGCACCAAATACATTTGTAATAGGGGATATGCCATTTTTATCATATCAGGTAAGCGTTGAAGACGCTGTAAGAAACGCCGGCCGTTTTTTTAAAGAAGGGAGGGTAGATGCAATAAAGCTTGAGGGTGGAAAGAAGGTCTGCCCGCAGGTTAGGGCAATCGCAGACGGAGGCATGCTCGTGATGGGCCATATTGGTTTGACTCCCCAAAGCTCCGGACAGCTTGGCGGTTTCAAGGCGCAAGGCAGAACGGCTGACGCGGCTATTGAACTTATAAATGATGCACGAGCCCTCCAAGAAGCGGGTGCATATGCCTTATTGGTTGAAGCTGTACCGCCTGAAGTATGCAAAATCATTCGGGATGATCTTAGTATCCCGGTATACAGTATTGGGGCAGGGCCTCAGGCTGATGGTCAATTGCTGATCTCCAGCGACGCCCTTGGCATTTTTCAGGCATTTACCCCGAAATTTGTGAAGAAGTATGAAAATCTGGCAGAAAGTATCATTGACGCATTTCGGAAATATGTTGAAGAAGTGCGGAGTGTTGAATTTCCTAAAGAAGAACATACCTATAAGATGATTGAAGGTGAACAGACAAAGCTTTTGAATTTTCTGCAAGCAAAAAAAGCAGAAGAGCCTAAATAAGAGAAAAGGAGAAACAACAGGGTCAGCCCTTGACATTGGCCAGGAGGTCTGTGTAATAATTAAGTTAAGGAGGTTGCGGTATGTTGAGGAATTTGAAGGTTAAAAGAGGTAGTACAGAATGAATGCCCTGATGAGCAGTCTCTGCAAGAAAGTAACGGTCTACCTGAAGGTAATCCGGGAAGTTCTGTACGGGTTCACCGCCTACGAACTCCACCGCGGCGTACAAAAAGAAAAGGGGTATATCGACAACCTATTTATGCTCGTGATCTTCGGAGACCTCGCGGGACTGCCCCTGCTTCCGCCATATTACGCGATGAGGCTCCTTCCCTATGTCATCCCCAAGATCAATACATGGAAGAGGAGTGTTTTAAAGGAGAAAGACCTCACCGACATCCTCGTTGAATAACCCAACGCACAACGAGCCTTATACAGCAAAAGGAGACAATGAAAAATGTCAAATTGGTCAAATGTTGAAGAGTATCAGAAATTGTCAAAAGACCAGTTAATCGAATTGGCGAAAGTCTATGGGCGATTCGCTCTGACATTGGATGGACTTTGGTTTCTCGGTGTCGAGCAGATGCATGGCATAGATAAAGCAATTGAAGTGGACGAAGAGGTCTGGAGGCAATTTGGAAAAAGTGAGGCAAAAAATCTCAAGAAATTTTTGATGATAGATGTTGTGTCAAAGTTGGAAGACATATGTAGGATCTATCTACTTACCCCCGTATTTGGCAATCTGGGAGCGCGCGCCGAAATTCGCGGAGCAAGATGCTATTTATCTGTTACTGATTGCCATCCCCAGAAAGCACGGATCAAGAAAGGTATGGGAGAATTTCCGTGCAAGTCGGTTGGCATCGCATATTTCGATGGGTTCTTGAAAGAGTTGAGTTTCGATATAAGGTATAAGTGCATTGTGTGTCCGCCGGATGAACATTCAGATAAGTTATGGTGCCAATGGGAAGTTTGGATAGAAGGGGAAACGACAGGAGAATGAACAAAATATTGCCAAAGGCAACGGTCCTCTCTTTTGACAAGTGGTTCGGTGGTAAAATTAAAGCATATTTTTTACCCGCATCTGTAATTCAATGAGGGTGGAATTTGACAGCCTTGTCAGGCCGTCCTTCTTGATCTTGTCAGGCCTTACCTTTTTGATTGCCTTGA
>JAPLKD010000107.1 GCA_026388245.1 Pseudomonadota bacterium
ATATTTGCACTCTCGTTTACCCCTGCGCCTTTCCCATCGCTAAACACAGGAAATACAGGGAAAATTGGAGGCATCCCCATATGACAAACTTTAATTGTAATTGAAATTATTTAGTTATGTTGAGATGATTTATCATTGAAACGGCCAAAGGGTCCGAGTCTCTCTTGAACCCTCGAACCCTTGACCCCTTGAACCCTCGAACCCTGCTTTTCTGAACCCCTGGACCCTTGGACCCTGCATTTTGCTACGAGCATGACGAGCAATTCGACGAACCGCACGTTGCACAGGAGGAACCCTGTCCGCTCGACGATGATGTAAACTTATATCCCACAGAAAATCCAAAAGAGGACATCTTCTTCTTCGGGTCTTTCGCACCGCATTGAGGACACTGTGGTTCATCGCTCTTAAAAACTAACAATTCAAATTCATTTCCGCATTGCTCGCAAATATATTCGTATATGGGCATCAGTTCCTCCCTATTTGCTTTTGGTTTTCTTTATTTCTTTTGATATGTCGGCAATTAAATTCCGCAACGAATCCTTGTGTTTTATCAATTCATCATCCACATCCATCCCGGTTGCGTGTTGCGCAAAAATAAAGGACCTTGAGAACATGTTCTTAAAATAAAAATAAAAAGCCGACGCATACATGTAAAAGAATGTTGCTGTTTTATTCTCGTTGTCCATTTTGGAGATTTTTCTGAAAAGATTCCTCGCAATCTCATAATACTCGCTTTCAAGATAGCTTTTTGCGGCCATGTACAGTAAAAGAGGTCTGCCATCATGATATAAATCATTAAGGAGGTTTTCAAAACCTTTCTTTCCGTATATTGCAATGAGCGCCTTCTCATTTTCTAAAACGAACCGTGGGATCAGATAATTGCTATCGTAAAGACAGATTAGTCCTTTTAGCTGGCCTACGAGCTCTTTCATCAATACCCTTATCTCTTTCAGCCCTTCCCTGAGCCTCTTATCCGCCTTTTTTGTGAGACTTTCAATCTCATGGACAATCTTCTTTTCAAAATTGGTCAATCTTTCTGATACGTTATCACGGTTGGGCCGGTAGTATTCGAGTTGATACAGATTCTCTCTTAGCTTCATTGCTTCATGAAAAATGTAACCAACTGTAATATCGTATAATTTTTCTTTATAATGAGCTTCGTCAGAGGTCCTGAATAACTCGTGACACATCTCTTTTAATTTAAAAAGACAGCTTTTCCCCTTATCATCAACAAACTCTTCAATTTTGGCAAAACTCAACTGATTCCTTTTAAATAATGTTATGCACTCAACACACTTTGTGTAAACGCAGATAGATTCCTTAATGAGGTCTATCTGCTTCTTCTCCAGGTTTGTCATCTCCGTTTTCACCACTATTCCCTTTTATTAGTACTCTCAATGTTTCGCCATCGATTGTTTCTTTCTCGAGGAGGGTTCGGGCAACCTTTTCCATAATATCCCTTCTCTCGCTCAGCAGGTTTTTTACCCTTACATATGATTCATCTATTATCCTCTTAACCTCATTATCAATTTCCCGTGCGGTTTCTTCGCTATAGTCTTTCCCACCAAATGAGGGGTTGATATCAAGGAAAAGCGGTTTTCTTTCACCTTCAAATGTGACATAACCAAGTTTTTCACTCATGCCATACTGTTTAACCATAGACTTTGCAATATCCGTTGCCCTGAAAAGATCGTTATGGGCGCCTGTAGAGACCTCGCCGAATACCACTTCCTCGGCAATCCTCCCTCCGAGGAGTACGCCCAGCCTGTCAAGAAGCTCCTTTTTCGTCATGAGGTATCTGTCTTCGGTGGGAAGCTGCATTGTGTACCCCAGAGCTGCTATCCCTCTCGGTATAATAGAAATTTTATGTACCTGATCGGCAGTTTCAAGAAATTCGGCCATAAGTGCATGTCCTGTTTCATGATAAGCCACGATTTCCTTTTCCTTTATGTTCATCACCCTCTTCTTCTTTTCAAGACCCCCGATAATCCTGTCAATAGCCTCTTCAAATTCTCCCATGGTAACAGCGCTTTTCGCCTTTCTTGCAGCAAGGAGGGCTGATTCATTCACGATGTTTGCAAGGTCTGCCCCCACAAAACCCGGCGTTCTCGCAGCAATTACCGATAAATCCACATCATTTGCAACCTTTACGCCCTTTATGTGAACCTTCAATATCTCTTCCCTCCCCCTTATGTCCGGCCTGTCAACAAGGACATGCCTGTCGAACCTGCCGGGTCTCAAGAGTGCGGGGTCAAGAATTTCCGGCCTGTTTGTTGCGGCCATAATGATAACGCCCGCCTTTGTGTCAAAACCATCCATCTCAGCAAGGAGTTGGTTCAATGTCTGCTCCCTCTCATCGTGCGAAGAAAGCGGGTTCATCCCTCTTGCCTTCCCGATGGCATCGAGTTCATCAATAAAAATAATACACGGGGCCTTTTCCTGCGCCTGGGCAAAAAGGTCCCTCACCCTGGAAGCGCCCACACCAACAAACATCTCAACAAAATCAGATCCGCTCATACTGAAGAACGGCACCTTCGCCTCGCCTGCCACAGCCTTGGCAAGGAGCGTTTTACCGCTGCCGGGAGGACCCACGAGCAGTATGCCTTTCGGTATCTTGCCGCCGATGTTGAGAAACTTATCGGGGGTACTTAAATATTCAATAATCTCTTTCAGCTCTTCCTTTGCTTCATCAACCCCCGCTACATCTTCAAATGTTATTTTTATCTCATCCTCGCCATATATCTTCCCTCTGCTTTTTCCAAAATTGAGGATGCTCGACGGGGCACCACCCATCTTTTTCATAAGCAGATTCCAGATTAAAATAATGATGGCAAACGGCAACACCCAGGATATTATCGCTTTTATGAATTTGTTCTCATATTGGCCTGAAAACCTGATATTGTTTTTTTGTAAGTCTTTAACGATATCAGGGTCATCTACCCGGCTCGTAAGGAATTTAGTTTTCTTGCCGCTTTCAAGGCTAAGGTTTCCCTGTATTGCCTCTACATCTATGACAACATCACTTATTTTGCCTTTGGTAATAAGTTCCTTGAATTCGCTGTAAGGTATATTTTTTACCTCACTCGTAAAGATATAGCTGTTGATTACTATTATGGCAATGAAGGCAATAATAAAATAGATAAAGGTAAAACTTTTAGTCTTTTTATCCTTTGACCTGGCTTTATCTCTTAACTCGAGAAAGATACCTTTTGTTTTCCGCTTATTTTCACTCGATTTTTTCTTTTGCATGGATAAGTTTAACAAAAAAATCTTTTTTTTTAAATAAGTATTATGCACACACTGTTTAATACAATGCTGACTTCCTGACATTCATGTGCTATAAGTAAATATAGCAATCATAAAAAAATAATTATTTGTGGAGGCGAAATGGAAGAACAAGATTTAACCCAACGGTTCCATAGAACGTTTGATGCGGTATTGCCTATTCTTGAAAACGTATATAGAGGATTTTTTGCAAGTAATTCGGCCTTACTAAAAGAATGCTTATCCGGTTTCGAGGACATGCTTACCGCAAACTTACCATTTGTGGAAAAAATCATTACAGAAAAAGAAAAGGATCCAATCGAAAAAAAGTATGTTAATCTGATTCTTTCTCTTCAGGTAATAGCTTTAGCATTAGACAATCTGATTACCAAAATGCTTGTCAAGGCTGAATCCGGGATCCTCTTCAGTGAAAAGGCAACAAAGGAGATAAAATCTCTGCTCGACATTACGTACAGCCAGTTCAAAGACACAAAAGACTATGTTCTCACGAAAAATCCGCACCTGAAGCAAAATATTTTAACGGCAAAAGAAAAACTTATTAACCTTGTTACCGATTATGATGTTGTTCATCAAAACAGGCTTATAACAGGTATCTGCATGCCCAAGGCATCTTATCTGTATATTGACATGACCAGTTCATTAAAAAGGATTGCAAGGGGTATTGCCGATTTCACTGAAAAGGTCTGATCTTGGATATCCCTCTTGATACCCTCAAAGAGAGAATAAAAGGACAGAGGGTTATAAAAGAGCTACAGGGTGGGCATTTCAGCGGAGATGTGTATCTTGTTGGTGGAGCAATAAGGGAATTATACCTCAACAACACCCCTAATGATTACGACCTGGTGCTTTCTGAGCAAAAAGATTTAAGCATAATCGAAAATTTTTTTAGCACCGGTGCCTTCATCCTCGGCAAAAAACCAATTCAGACGTACAGGCTGACAAAAAAAGATATATCCCTTGATATTACCTTTCTGAATACTACTTTGGAAGAAGACCTTCGCAGAAGAGATTTTACCATGAATGCAATCGCCTTCGATCTCAAAAATGACGCCTTCATCGACCCCCTTTGTGGCTTAGATGATATTAAAAACGGATTAATTAGATATCCCGGGAAAGAAACAATAAAAGATGACCCTTTAAGGATGTTAAAGGCCATCCGGCATTTCTCGTTCTTAGAGGGATTTGGAATTCATCATGAGGTAATAGATACAATAAAGGAATTGAAACACCTTATCAAGGAAACGGCCCCTGAGAGAATCAAATACGAGATGGATCAGATAGTTGTATCTCCCAATCCACACGCCGGCCTGAAGATGATGGAGCACACCGCTTTACTGTTTGAAATATTCCCCGAACTTCAGTCTCTCAGGGAATTGGATATTGAAAAGGAATTTGTCCTTGAAACATACGGACATACAGTCGATGGGTTCATGTATTTGAATAAATATAAAGGGGCTTACCGTTTAGATGTAAAGAGTCTCAAAAATGTTGGTTATGCCCTTCTCTTCCACGACCTCGGTAAGGCATTCACCTTCTCATATGATGAACATAAAAATGTGGTACATTTCTTCTACCACGAGCGCTTTTCTCGTGAAATAGCTTCTTATATCATGGAAAGGCTCAGGTTCAGCTCCCATGAGATAAGGACTGTCAATACGCTCATCGATAATCACATGAGAATATTCCTCATCAGCAATAAAGAATCAACTGAAAAGGCAATACGAAGACTTGTATACAGGATGGGCGAGCTTACCCCTTCCCTCGCTTTGCTGACCATATGTGATATGTACGGAAGTTCTGGCGGACAGGACAATCCTTCTACAAAACGCGTTCACGAAAAGTGTAATGAGCTTCTCCATGCATATGCAGAGTGGAAGAAAAAACCACTGCCAAAACTCATTAATGGCCACGACCTCATTGCCCTGGGATTCCAGGAGGGGCCTCAAATCGGTAAAATCCTCAACGATATCCGCGAAAAACAGATTGCAGGCGAAATGAGTGAAAAAGAGGAAGCATTACACTACGCCAGGAATTTCCTGATTCAAAACTCAACAATCAAAACTCAACACTGTCTTTAATACTCCGGTTCCCCTTCCTTCATCAATATCTTGTATGTCTTCAGATCAAGGGCATGGTCAGTACCTTTTTGTATCGTTC
>JAPLKD010000082.1 GCA_026388245.1 Pseudomonadota bacterium
AGTCATTTCAGTTCGTCTCCCTATTATTCAAGGCAACAATTAATATGCTGCTACCTATAATTTGTAAAATATTATGTTTAACGTGCAGTATTGTCAAGGACAATGACGTTCTTATAATAACAAACCTCTGAGGATAAAACCCCATGATAGCCATTAGATACGAGATGCCATTACAAATTGTAGCGAACAACATGATCTTAAAATCGTAATGTTGTGTTGCTCGCTACATAACATTAAAGTTTATTATTTACAGGAATGACAGAGGTTATAAAGGACTATAGATTGGGGTCGGACCAAGCCCCAGTGAAATAGAAAAGCAAATTCATTGCCTATCGGCTTGACACACAAACGCTTGCCTAAGGGTAATTCTTTACACGGGGCAAAGAAACATTTGCATTCACAGTGAATGCAACTTCTAAAATGGTAAGAAAGTCAATAATTCAAATACTTTAGCAATCACCAATTCCCAATCAAAAATATAGAGGGTCAAATCTTTATTCTTGACAGTCGGCATTTCAAAAACAGAAAAATCAAGGATAAAGATTTGCCCTCTTATGCTCCCTTATGCCACTTATTGATTGCCCCGCAGGTCCACACTCCGAAGCTTGCTTCGCGATACCTCCAAGTTGCTGTCTCTCTTCTGATACTCCGTATCTTGCGGCGGGGGAGTTGCCGGAAAGGCACGAGAAGAGACTGAAAAGGAATTAGGGAGAAGCATTGTGACCAACCAGAATTTCTTACCGAAAAAGAAGAAATCCCTTAAGGGGAAGTAGCGTGCCGAAGTTAAATACTTTGATGTGTCTCCCTGATACCCCCCCCTTTTTTTCTATTGTACATGATGGTTTTTTAGCATAAAATCAAAAGTAGCATAGAGCATAGAGCATAGAGTGTAGAGTTTAGAGTGTAGAGTTAAAAACATAAAGGAGAGATATTTTAACTCCCTGCTCACGGCCCTTAGCACTCAGCCATTGACTAAAAAGGAGGTCATCATGTCTGAAGTACGTTATAATGTAATTTCCGGTGATTGGGTAGTAATTGCAACTGAAAGGGCAAAACGCCCTGAGGATTTTACCCATGTTAAACAAAAAGAAGAATTACCTGCCTTTAATCCTGCATGTCCCTTTTGTCCTGGCTGTGAAGATAAAACACCACCGGAAACGTTTCGATTGGCCGATGCTGAAGGAAGATGGACTGTCAGGTCTATTCCTAATAAATTCTCTGCATTTTCCCCTGAGGGGGACGTGGTAAAATATAAAGTTGGTTCAAGGCAATTCATCTCAGGGGTTGGTCTCCATGAGGTTATTGTTGAGACACCCCAACATAATATGACTACCGCCTTGCTTCCCCGGGATCATGTGGAACAGATTTTACAGATGTATAAAAATCGTTTGATTGCCTTTTATGAAGACCCGAGAGTAGAACATGTTATTATCTTTAAGAATCACGGGGAAGGGGCGGGGACTTCTCTGGAGCACCCCCATTCACAAATCGTTGGCACGCCGGTGTTCCCCGGACAGGTAATGGGCCGTCTTGAAGAGGCGATCCGGAACTATTATTATGTGAATTTTGGTGAATGTGTTTATTGCCTTTGTCTTTCAAATGAGCTGAGCGATAAAGTGAGGATAGTGGGGGAAAATAAGTCTTTTGTGGCCTTTATACCATACGCGGCCCTCTCACCATTCCATTTGTGGATTTTTCCACGGAGACATGTATCGTGTTTCGGTAGTATAACCGATGAAGAGATATCCGACCTGGCTGCCATTCTCAAAGAAATGCTGTTACGATTGTACATAGGACTTGATAATCCTGACTATAATTATATGGTAAGATCTTTATCGCCGAAAGAAGCAAATTCAAAATATTTTCATTGGTATATTGCGCTTGTTCCGAGGGTATCCCAGGCAGCAGGTTTTGAACTTGGCACAGGCATGTTTATTAATACTGCATTACCTGAAGCAAGCGCACAATTTTTGAGAGACGTGAAAATATAACAGACTGAAGTTTATCTGAGTTTATATTTTTTAGCCCACCGGGCAACGTGTATGGGGCTTTCGAGCACTTCAACTCCTGCTGAGCTCAATGCCTCATGCTTTCCTGCCACAGTTCCTGAAGAGCCGCGCACAATGGCGCCGGCATGGCCCATCCGCTTACCCTGCGGTGAATAGCGTCCCGCGATGTAAGCAGCAACAGGCTTGCTCATTCTTCTGGAGATGAACCCGGCGGCCTTCTCTTCCTGTTCTCCTCCAACTTCGCCGACTACGATTACCGCGTCGGTACCTTCGTCTTCTTCGAAGAGTTCGAGGATATCGGCAAGGTTCCTCAGGACAACCGGATCGGCTCCCATGCCTACGACGGTGCTCTGACCCACATTGTTCTCGGAGAGAATACCTGCAAATTCATAGGAGAGTGTGCCACTGCGGGAAATAATGCCAACGCGGCCCGGTGCAAAAAGAGACGCAGGCATGATGCCCATTTTACCTTTTCCGGGAGCGAGAATGCCCGGGGTTGTTGGTCCGAGTGCAAAAACACCCTTTTCAATGGCATAACTGCGCATTTTGAGTACATCCTTCACGGGGATGTGTTCAGGTACAACAACAATGAGTTTGATTCCCGCGTCGATGGTCTCCAGAAAGGCATCGAGAACGCTTGCAGCAGGAACAAAAAAAACCGATGCATTGGCACCCGTTTCCTTCACCACCTCCGCGACGCTGTCAAAAACAGGTACTCCTTCTACGGTAGCCCCTCCCTTGCCAGGGGTGACACCACCTACGACCTTTGTTCCGTAGGCAAGCATCCACTGGGTCTGGGCGCTTCCTATACGACCGGTGATGCCCTGTACTATGACACGGGTAGAATCATCAATTAATATACTCATGGGTAAACCTCATTATATTCTTTGACATAGTTCAAACAGTTCAAGCGGTTTCAACGGTTCAAACGGCTCAAGCGGCTTAATCGGTTTGAACGGTTTGAACAGCTTGAACGGTTATTTACCAACAAGTTCATAAAGCCTCTCAACGGCTTTTTCCGTTGCTGCCTCAGTCACCACATGAACACCGGCGGACCGGAATATCTCCCAGGTCTCCTCCTGACGGTTTCCGAGCGCCTTGGCGACAATGGGTATCTTCACGTTGTGTTCCTTGATATAGCGAACTACCCCTTTGGCTCCTTCGTGGATGGGGTTGATGCCACCGTAGACATTTATAAATATGGCTTTAAGGTCAGGCTTCATCATGATGAGTTCCATGCAACGGTAAAGCTGATCGGCCGTAATACCCCCTCCTGTCTCAAGGAAGTTGGCTGGTTTCATTTTTTCTCCGATGATGTCCATGGATGCCATGCCAAGTCCTGCCCCGGAGGAGATGAGTCCGATATCACCGTCGAGGTCCACATAGGTAACGCCTATCTCCATGCCTCGCCGCTCAAGGGGGTTCTCGATCCGATCAACACGATCCGGCAGAGGCAAACGGATTCTCGACAGGGCAGAGTCGTCCACTTCCAACACGGCATCGATAGCAAGTAATCCGCCGTTGGGAAGGACGACAAGGGGGTTAATCTCAGCAATGAGGGCCTCGTAACGCAATGCGATATTGAAAAGTTGTCCGATTACATCGCTCCAGGCAGTAACGAGTTGCTGTTTGAGGCCGAGCATCCTCAGGAGACTGCGAGCCTGGTAAGGATAATAACCAAACGAGGGGTCGATGTGAATTGCAGCGATCTTTTCCGGCGAGGTCTTTGCCGTTTGTTCGATCAACACACCACCTTCAGTGCTGACCACAATAACAGGCTTGCCCGAATAACTATCCACTGTAATGCCCACATACAGTTCCTTTGCAATCTCCACCTTCTCGCACACAAGTATCTTACGGACAGGCAATCCCTTAATCTCTGAAGTGAGCAGTGTATCGGCTATTTCCTTTAATTCGTCCGGCGAGGATGCCGTTTTGATACCGCCAGCAAGTCCCCGGCCACCGACGAGGACCTGGGCCTTCAACATGACGGGATAGCCTATTTCTCCGGCTATTTGAAGGGCTTCGTGCATTGTTCCTGCAAGACCACGGCGCGGAACAGGGATGCGGTTCTGTTCAAAAATGTCTAATGCTTCGTATTCATGAAGTCTCATAACAGTTCAATTCCTTGCTTAAGTTATTTTATTAATTGCATAGTACATTTATTATGAATGCAATCAACAAGTATAAATAGACAACCGATTTATGTCAATTAAAAAATTAATAATTTAATTGCAAATCAAATTTAATTAGTGTAGCATATCGCATGTCACAGAATAAGACAAATGAAAAAGCAAAACAACAGGAAGACAGTAGCCAGATTGCATATCATGGCATCCGACGCATGCTTTACACTAAGGAGCTTGTGCCTGGCCAGAGGATTGCTTATCGGGACCTTGCCGAGAAACTTCAACTGAGTCCGACCCCTATCATTCAGGCCCTTAAATGGCTGGAACTACAGGGCTTTGTTTGCCATGAAGCGAACCGGGGCTATTCTATGGCGCCCTTCAGCCTGAAAGAGATAGAAGAACTGTACGAACTCCGGGAGCTTGTCGAGCCTTCGTTAATTTCTGCCACAATCCAGTGTATTGATAAGGAAGGTCTTGGTGAGCTCAAATTGGCCCTGGAGGCCCATCTGTCAGCGGAAAGAGAATTTTATCTGAAGGAAAGGCTTTTCAAAAACAGGGAATTTCACATGACTCTGGCGTCCCTTTCAGGCAAGGAGACACAGATCCGATTATTGCAGAACGTTTTCGACATGTTGTTCCTTAAATACGGCGGGAACTATTTTCCCATAGCATCGCTTACGTCCACCGACCAGGAACACCAGGAGATATATGATGCGGTTGCGTTGCGAAGTCTCGAAAGAGCCCAGAAAGTGCTTAAAAATCACCTCACCAATGTGAAGGTGCAGGTCCTGTCGAGCGTCCGGAAGATATTGGCGGAGCAGGAACAATCTCCATTCTGAAAAGCAATTGGTCTAATTTGCAGTTCAATTTAACGTAAGGAGGTAACACAATATGGGTCTTAAGACAAAAGAGGAATATATTAAATCTATCCGGGCTCTCAAGCCGGTGGCATATATGTTTGGAGAGCGCCTCACAAACATCGTAGATAACCCCCGTATTCGCGCAGGCATCGAAGCAACGGGAGCTACATACGATTTGGCAGAAAAGCCGGAAAACCGTGATCTTATGGTTACCACAAGTCCGCTCATCAATGAGCCGGTAAGTCGTTTCACACTCCCGCCGGCGAGTATTGAAGACCTTGTGGCCCGGGTAAAGGTGAACCGGAAAGTTGCCAATTA
>JAPLKD010000187.1 GCA_026388245.1 Pseudomonadota bacterium
GGGGAATCTTTTAAAGCCCTTATGGAATCCATTAAAGAACGGGGCGTCATAGAACCCATTATCGTAACACCAAGGGGCGATAAGTACCTTCTCATTTGCGGGGAAAGACGGTATCAGGCATCCTCGATGCTTGGGATGGAATCCATCCCGGCGTGTATCCTTGATACGACCACGCAGAAGGATAAAATCCTGGCATATCAACTAACAGAGAACCTCCAGAGAGAGGACCTCAATTATATCGACCAGGCAAAGGGCATACTTGCATTTGTTCAGGCGAAACTCCCGGATAAGGGGTATGATGTGAATGGATTAATGAACGAGCTGATACTCTACAAGCGGAGGCCTGATGACCTATCGGATCAATTTGTACCAACAGTTGGTACAATAATTGAGATCACTGGAAAGTCAATAACGACGCTGTATAACGGCATTTCCCTTTTAAAACTTCCTCCTGAGATTCAGGCGGCAATTCAGCAGGGAAATCTCCCCGTTTCCCAGGGATATCTCTTTGCAGCGAACCTCGAATGCCCCGACCTCATGAAGATATTCGAGGCTATTTTAAAGACACCTGTAACCAATGCCATCCTGAATAATCTGCTTACAGCATGGAAGAAACCCAAACCGGACCCGGGCGTCATAAAGCTACCATCCATGACGAAGCAGGTTACCAGCTTACGATCCATAGAATCATTTATTGAGATGGGCGCCACAAAATACACGAAGCCCGACCTTGTGACGCTTCTTGATGAGCTGCATGTTTTCTGTGCTTTAGTGGAACTGCGGATACCGATTGTTCCGGAACCTCCTCCGGAAAAGAAAAGGCCACCACAGGTGTGAAAAAGGCAGTGAATAGTGAATAGTGAAAAAGGCAGAAAATATGAAAAGACAGCGAATGGTGAAAGAAGGGAGAGTGTGGAGCGTAGAGCGTAGAGCGGAGAGCAGAAAGTGGGCAGCCGCAGGCTTTCCCGCCTGTCCCTCGGCTCTGGCGGACAGGAGCCTGCGTAACGAAAGGTGAAAATAAGGGGCCAAGGGGTCGAGGGAGAGAAGATATTGAGTAATTCAGCAAAAATATTTTCTCTTCCGGGACTCCCCAAGAACAACATAAAACAAAGGGTGCGGTAAGATGAAAATTGATTTATTGGTAATTGACCCACAGTATGATTTCTGTAACCCGAAAGGAAATCTTTATGTAGCCGGAGCTGAAGATGACATGAAAAGACTTTCCTCTATGATTAAGAAAGGGAAGGCTAAAATCAATAATATTCATTCAACGCTTGACCAACACCATATCATTAATATTGCTCACCCTATATTCTGGAGAGATTCGACGGGTAACCACCCTGATCCATTTACCCTGATTACCATTGATGATTTAGCTGATGGTACATGGATGACAACCAAGCCTTCCATGATGAAAAGAGCTACTGAATACATAAAAGAGCTTGCCTTTAAAGGTAGATATGTTCTTTGTATCTGGCCGCCGCATTGTATTATTGGCAGCTTAGGGGCGACTATTGTTCCTGAAGTGTATGAGGCGTATTGTGAATGGGAGAGTGAAAGGTTTGCTATGGTTAACAAGGTTGCAAAAGGAAGTAATTTCTGGACTGAACATTATTCTGCTATTCAGGCTGAAGTTCCTGACCCTGACGATCCCGGAACAGCCATTAACATATCTTTGATAAACGCTTTGAAAGAAGCTGATGTTATAGGTATAGCCGGTGAAGCTCTTTCCCACTGTGTTGCCAATACTATACGAGACATAGCTGATGAGGTAGGAGACAACATCATCTCTAAATATGTACTTCTTGAAGATGCTACAAGCTCTGTTACAGGATTTGAACAGCTTGGGGTAGATTTTGTTAAAGAGATGGTTTCCAGAGGTATGAGAATTTCAAACACAAAAGACTTTTTATAGGAAGTGAAGAACGCAATTTTCAATATTAGCTCGTTTTGTACAGCCTTATAAGAAAGGATAGATGCAAGTACTTGCACAGTTTTGCAGCTTCTATTCAACTATCCAAAATCGATATATTCCGCAATCCAATATCCGCAATCAGTACGGTTTAATCCTGCCGAAGGCGGGACAATGGGATGTGTCATTGCAACACCCCTTTTGCTTTTCCAAGAGGAACTACAAACAGTTTCCTGCTTTTTAGGATGTCCTCAAAAGACATTGTGGTTGAACTTGCCATCCATCTGTTTGAAACTGGAAAGCTATCCATAGGTAAGGCAAAATCTCTTGCAAACATGTCTCTATGGGAATTCCAGAACCTCCTTGCAAGCCGTGGAATACCCGTTAGTTATGATGTTGATGACTACCGTGATGATCTTGAAACGCTTAAAAAATTGAAAAAAAATCCATGATAGTAAGCAATTCATCCCCACTCATAAATTTATCAGCAATAAATCAACTGGAGTTGCTTCGAATGATTTATGGCGAGATTGCAATACCATATGCAGTATGGGATGAGGTGGTGGTAAAGGGGAAGGGACGACCCGGCGAAACGGCGTATCGGCGATGAAGGCAGTGAATAGCGTTTCACGCCCCTCCGGGGCGATTTGTTTCTGAGTAACTTTAAAAAATAAGGTTAAGTTACTCAGAAGTGCGCCCTTTAAATATTATTGACATTAATTGAGAACAATGCCACAGTAAAATAAGCATGTTACATAAAGAGGAGAAAAGGGGGAGACTAACTTAGTTTTTAAAGGATGTCCTTGCTATCCGCTGATGATCTGCAAACTGCGGGCAGCGTGGATGTATTTATCAAAACGAGGAGGCTTTTATGCAGCAGACATTAATCCGAGAAAAGGTAATAGAAGAATTAAGAAAGATTCCAGAAAAAAATTTAGGGAGAATATACGAATTCATCAAGAATTTCAGCACTGAAGAACCATCACCGAAAACCGCCGCCGATAAGATCATGGCCTTTGCCGGTAGTTGGAAGGATATGGGCGATGATTTATTTTCCGATCTTACCCGGGAACTGTCAGAAAGAAGGAAACAGGCTTTTATGGGGAGGCGGGAAAAGTGAAAGCCGCCCTCATTGATACAGATATTCTCTCCTTATTTTTCAGGAATCATGAAAACGTCATTACAAATTTCCGAAAATACCTTGAGATATATGATTCTATAAATATTAGCATTTTAACATTTTATGAAATCCTGAGCGGCCTCAAACACAGAGATGCATACAGACAGCTTGAAACATTTTATGAGTTTGCCAAAAGCAATTCCATTTTACCATTAACCGAGACGTCTGCAAGCATCTCATCAGACATCTATGCGGCATTGCGAAAATCCGGCAATCCATTGGATGATATCGATATCCTTATTGCCGGCATTGCCCTGGCAAATGATTTTATTCTTGTCACCCACAATATTGACCATTTCAACAGAATCAAGAACTTGGAGCTTGTCGATTGGAGTAAATCGTAATCCGTACGGTTTAATCCTGCCGAAGGCGGGACAATGGGATGGGGGGGGAATAAGTAATTCTGTAATGTAATCGGGCAGTTTTAGGGAAAATATTTTTTTGCCGCTAATATATCTTATCATTTCATAGGCAGAAACAGCACTTTAAGCCAATTTTTCTTGACATATAGTATCACATTCAGTATTATAATTTCATGAGCACGGCAGAAAAAACCCTTGAGAGAATGCGGAACAACCCGAGAGACTGGCGGATTGAAGACGTGATCAGCGTGGCAGAACGTTACGGAATAGAGATCAGGAACAAAGGCGGCAGCCACCATGCATTTTCATACCCTGGTATTTATGTGCATGTAAATATTCCGGCTCACAAGCCGATAAAGTCGGTATATATTAAACAATTCTTGGCGCTTATAGGCGCCATAGAGGAGGCACAATCATGAGCATCAAATATATCGCTCCCGTAGATCCCCCCTGGCCGTTTGAGGCGTACACCCATATTATCAGACCCCTCACCGAAGAGGAAGGCGGCGGGTTCCTTATTACCCTTCCCGATCTACCCGGCTGTATGGCTGACGGAGAAACGCCGGAAGAAGCTTTTATTGAAGCAAAAGACGCCTTTGAATGCTGGATCGCCGCTCAGGTTGACATGGGTCGGCCTGTTCCAGAACCCAAATGGAGGCCGGAAGAAGACACAACGCCAAAGGTTTCCGGTAAATTTGTGCAGAGGATACCCAGGACACTTCATTCAAAACTCGTGAAACGGGCAAAACAGGAAGGTGTCAGCCTCAATACACTTGTTCTCACCCTGATCGCCGAAGGCATAGGTAAGCGCGAGGGAATGACAGGCATGTCTGCCTAATCCCCTCTTTGCCATGTCCACGTTAAAGGTTTTTGAAGGGGAGGTTAAAGCATAATGCAACGATTGCATCAACGTCCCTGCATCCCGACCCCAATTTACCCCAATTCATTAATCCCGGATTTATCGTTTGAATCGTCATGGGTTAATTTATTATTCCTAAATCCTCCATATCCATTATTGACTATTTACTTATTTGTA